>MTPE01000336.1 GCA_002011835.1 Desulfarculaceae bacterium JdFR-95
CCGCCTGGTCGGGGAAGCGCTCCAGGTCGGCCTCGTCCCGCACCAGGAACACCCGCCCCGCCCCGATGCCCTCCTGGGCCACCGAGCCCCGGTGGCGGAAGATCACGGGGTAGTTCTCCAGCACCTTGGAGATGTCCTGCACCAGGCCGGCCATGCGCGGTCCCAGGTTCAGGGGCCGGGCCTGCAGGATGTAGAGCCGGTCCTGGTCGTCTATGGCCCACTCGATGTCCTGGGGTCGCTTGAAGTGCTTCTCCACCATCAGCCCCACCTGGGCCAAGCGGCGCACCTGGTCCGGGTTGAGGCAACTGGCGCTCTGCAGCTCCTCCGGCACCGGCACCATCTCGGTGCCGCCCCGGGGCCGGGGCACCAGGCGCCGCCTCTTGCACACGATGTCCACCCCCAGGCTGGCGTAAGGCGAGTGCCGCGCCACCAGGTACTGGTCGGCCAGCACCTCGCCCCCCACCACCGCACCCCCCAGGCCCCACACCGCGCTGATGAGCATGGCCTCACGCTGCAGGTCGCGGGGGTCCTGGGTGTACATCACCCCGCTGACCCGGGCCGGAATCAACTCCTGGCAGGCCACGGCCATGGCCACCTCCTGCTCGGAGAAGCCCTTGTCCCGGCGATAGACCAGGGCCTCGGGCGAGTAGAGGCTGGCCACCACCTCCTGGTAGCCCCGGGGCACCTCCTCGGGCGGCAGGTTGACCAGGCTCTGGAACTGGCCCGCGAAGCTCAGCTCCCCGTCCTCGCCCACCGCGCTGCTGCGCAGGGCCAACCTGCGCCGCGGCGGGGGCAGGCGGCGCACCAGGCGCTCGGCCGCGGCCCGCAGGGCGTGCTCCAGGTGCCGGGGCAAGGGTGCGGCCAGCAGGCGCTCGCGCACCAGGCGCGCGGTCTCCTCCGGGCTCAGCTCGCCCCGCTGCCAGCGGGCCAGCACCAGGGCGATCTCCTCCTCCAGGCCCTCGGACTCCAGCCAGTCCTGGAAGGCGCTGGTGGTGATGGCGAAGCCGTCGGGGGTGGACAGCCCCACCTGGTTGCGCACCTCGGCCAGGTTGGCGTTCTTGCCCCCCACCACCTCCACGAAGTCCGCCCCCAGGGAGTCGTAGGGCATCACGTACTCCGCGTGGGGGATGGCCACCCGCCCGGCCAGCTCCTGCTGGATCTGGTGGTCGATGGCGCGGAAGGCGTCGTAGAGCTCGGGGTAGCGGTTGTGGCTCATGGCGTTGAGGGCGCTGATCATGCGATAGACCATCTCCGAGAGCTCGGCACAGGCGGTCTCGATGTAGTGGCGGTCGAAGATGTAGCCGCCGCCCAGCTTGGTGCCCATGTCCGCGATGCGGTCCAGCACCCGGTTGTTGAGGCGCAACACCCGCTGGAACTGGCTGAACAGGTCGGCCAGCTTCTCCTGCTGGGACACGGGGGAGGAGCGCCTGCCCCGCAGCCACCCCTTGAGGTTGTCACGCCAAGAGCCTTCCAAGACCGCGCGTCCTCCTCAGTGCACCGACTTCTTGGTCCCGAACAACAGGTCCATGAGCAGCCCCGCGCCGATGGCCACCAACACCGCCAACAGNCCGTAGAGCAGGCCGTGGTTGTGGGCCAGGTTGGAGAGCTGCTGCAGGGCCCCGGTCTCGCGCACGTGCAGCAGCTCTCGGTGGCGGGCCACCACCTTGCCTTCCCGCAAGGCCAGCACCCACACCTGGTAGTCGCCCACCGGCATCTGGGAGGAGATGGTCAACTCGGCGCGGAAGGTCCGCCGTCCCTGCTCCGCGGGCTCCAGGCGCACCCCTTGCGGCTGCCAGTGGTAGAGGCCCTGTTCTTCCTTCAGCTTAACGAATTCGCTCCACAGGAAGGCGGGCTTCTCTCCCGCCCCGGGCAGGATGCGCACCTGGCGCTGCAGGGCGTGGTAGCCGAAGCCCGCCCGGTCGGCCTGCGGGAGGGAAAGCCCCTCCGAGGCGTACACCAGATACACGCTGGGCACCTGCTGGAAGGTGACCTGGCCGTGGTTCATCCACAGGAAACCCAGCACCCGCTCCTTGATCTTGAAGCGGCTCTCCACCCGGGGGCCCTCCAGGACCACCGCCACCTGGCAGCCGGCGGGGACCTGGCCCTGCAGGGTCACGGTGGTGCCGCCGAAGAACATGCCGATATGCACCAGGTTGGGGACCAGCTTGGCCTTCAGCTCCGCAGGGGCGGCCGGCGCGGCGGAGGCGGGCAGAACCGCCGCCAGCAGCCAGGCTGCGACCAGAAGCAGACTCACTCGCGCACGCATGACTAGTGACCTCCCCAGGGGGCCAGCCGCAGGTGCGGCGGCAGCACCAGGTCCAACAGCATCTTGACCATCACCAGCAGCACCAACGAGGCCAAAAGGATCTTGAGCTGCTCCCCCTTGAGGCGCTTGCTCACCTTGGCCCCGATCTGGGCCCCCAGGGTGGAGCCCAAGAGCAACAGCACCGCCAGCAGGAAGTCCACGGTGTGGTTGGTGGTGGCCTGCATGATGGTCACCCCCACGCAGGTGAACAGGATCTGGAACAGGCTGGTGCCCACCACCACGTGCATGGGCATGCGCAGTAGATAGACCATCACCGGCACCATGATGAAGCCGCCGCCCACGCCCATGATGGCCGCCAGCACCCCCACGAACACCCCCAGGCCCAGGGGCATCAGCACCGACAGGCGCACCCCGGACTTGGGGAACTCCATCTGCCAGGGCAGCCGCCGCACCAGGCGGGCATAGGCCGACTCCTGCGGCGGGGCCGCGGCCGCGGGAGCCTCCTGTTTGCTCTGGCGCAGGGCCTGCAGGCTCTCCAGGAACATGTAGCCGCCCACGAAGCCCAGCATGAGCACGTAGGTCACGGTGATGAGGAAGTCGGCGTTGCCCAGGCGGCGCAGCAGCTTGATGAGCTGCACCCCCACCGCACTGCCCGAGACTCCCCCGGCCAGCAGCAGCAGGCCCATCTTGAAGTCCACGTTGCCCAGCTTGTAGTGGGCCAGGGTGCCGGAGGTGGAGGCACCCACGATCTGGTTGGAGTCCGAGGCCGCGGCCACGGTGGGCGGCACCCCCAGCATGATCAGCAGGGGGGTCATGAGGAAACCTCCCCCCACGCCGAAGATGCCGGACAACACCCCCACCAGGCCTCCCAGCCCCAGGACCAGGAAGATGTTGACACTCTCACCGGCCACTGGAAGGTACAGATGCAACATGGGTCCTCTCGCTTTCTGGATCAGGCGGAGCCGGCCGGTCCGCGCCCGGTCTCCTGAACCACTTCGATGCGGCAGTCCACGCGGTGCCGAATGTTGTCGATCAGGGAGGCGCCCTCGCCCGCGCCCCCCCGCCGAGCGCTGGGCTGGTCCAGCACCAACAGGGTCACCCGGTGCTCCTCCACCAGCCGCACCAGCTCCTCCACGTAGTCCCCCTGGCCGCGGTAATACTCCACCGCCAGGCCCTGGCTGCGCGCCTGCTCGATCAGACCCTCCAGGCGCCGGCGGCGGGAGCCGTCCCCCTCCCCCGGCTCCTCCACCAGCAGGAAGATCACCCGCGCCTGCAGGCGCCGCGCCAGGCCCAGGGCGTGCGCCGCGGCCCAGAGGTTGCGCGTGTGCGGCCCTATTCCCACCAGGATGCGTTCCATCGGCACCACCTCGGCCCCTTCCAAGGGCAAAAGGGGTGCCAGGAGGCCGGACCCAGTATTTTCAGGGAGTTAGGCGATAGAAAGGAGCTCGGGACGGTGTCCGCGTTTCATTCTGGAACAAATCGGCCCCGACGTGGACATGTGCCCGAAGACAAAGCAGAAACACGGAAGATGCCGCAGGATGCGTTTCGATTTGAAACGAAACTCAGCCCTGCTCCATCAGGCCGTACTTCTTCATCTTGCGCCAGAGGGTGGTGCGGGGCAGGCCCAGGATCTTGCTGGCCAGGCCCTTGCGATAGCCGGTCTTGGCCAGCACCCGGGCGATGTGCTGGCGTTCCACCTCCTCCAAGGTGGGCAGGCGTTCGCCCTCCAGGCTGGCGAACTCCAGCTCCTGCAGGTCGGGGGGCAGGTCTTCCACCTGGATGGTGTCGCCGTCGGCCAGGGCCACGGCCCGCTGTACGATGTTCTCCAGCTCGCGCACGTTGCCGGGGTAGTCGTAGCGGGTGAGGATGTCCATGGCCTGGGGGGAGACGGCCTTGACCTCCTTGCCGAAGGGGCGGCTGTACTTCTGGCAGAAGTGGGTCACCAACAGGGGTATGTCCTCGCGGCGCTCGCGCAAGGGGGGAAGCTGCAGGGTGACCACGTTGAGGCGGTAGTAGAGGTCCTCCCGGAAGCTGCCCTCCAGCACCGCCTTCTTCAGGTCCTTGTTGCTGGCGGCGATGATGTGGATGTCCAGGTCGATGGGCTTGGTGCCGCCCACGCGCAGGATGCGCTTCTCCTGACAGACGTGCAGCAGCCGCACCTGCATGGAGGGAGGCATCTCGCCGATCTCGTCCAGGAACACGGTGCCGCCGGAGGCGGACTCCAACAGCCCGATCTTGCGCAGGGTGGCGCCGGTGAAGGCGCCCTTTTCGTGGCCGAACAGCTCGTTGCAGATCAGCTCCTCGGTGAAGCCGCCGCAGTTGAAGGACACGAAGGGCTTTTCCCGGCGGGGGCTGAGGCGGTGGATGGCCCGGGCCACCAGCTCCTTGCCCGTGCCGCTCTCGCCCTGGATCAGCACGTTGCAGTCCACCGCCGCCACCCGCCGGATCATAGCGAACAGCTCCTGCATGGCCGGGCTGTGGCCGATCAGGCCGGGCAGGGGGGTCTCCAGGCCCGCGGCCTCCTTCAGCCGGCGGTTCTCGCGCCGCAGCTCCACCTTCTCCAGGGCCCCGGCGGCCAACAACAGGGCCTCCTGCAGCTTGAAGGGCTTGCTCAGGTAGTGGTAGGCGCCGCGCTTCATGGCCTCCACCGCGGAGTCGATGGAGCCGTAGGCGGTGATCATGATCACCTCGCTGTCGGGGTGCTCGGCCTTGAGCCGGCCCAGCAGCTCCAGCCCGTCGGCGTCGGGCAGGCGGATGTCCAGGAAGACCAGATGGAAGGGCTGCCGGGCCATCTCCGTCCAGAACTCATCCCCCTGGGCGAAGCCCTGGGCCTGGTGGCCCTCCTTGGCCAGGGCCCGGGTGAGCAGGCGCCGCACCGGCTCCTCGTCGTCCACCACTGCCACCCGTCTAGGCATGATCTTCCTTCTCCTCCTCCGTCCCGGCCTGGGGCAGGTAGATGGAGAACTCGGTGCCCTTGCCCACCTCGCCCTTGACCTCGATGTGCCCGCCGTGGTTGCGCACGATGCCGTAGGTGAGGCTCAGGCCCAGGCCCGTGCCCTGGCCCACCGGCTTGGTGGTGAAGAAGGGGTCGAAGATGTGGGCCAGGTCCTCCTGCTTTATGCCCACCCCGGTGTCGGCGATGTCCACCCGCAGCATGCCCTGCCCGTCGCGGCCCACCCGCACCGTGAGATCGCCCCCTTCGGGCATGGCCTGGATGGCGTTGACCAGGATGTTGAGGAAGGCCTGCTGCAGGTCCTGGCGCTTGCCCCAGATGGGGGGCAGGCCCTCCTCGAAGTGGGTGTGCAGGCGGATGCCGCTGACCATGAGCTGGTTGCGCACCAGCTTGAGGGTGCTCTGCACCACCTCCCCCAGGTCGATGCGTACCCGCCGGGGGTTGGGGTCGATGCGCGAGAACTCCAAGAGCTTCTTGACCACCTCGCTGCCCCGCTCGGCCTGCTCCATGATGTCGGAGAGCAGCTCCTCCACCTCCTGGGGGGGCAGGTCCCGGTACTCGTTGAGCAGGGTCTCGGCGGTGAGGGAGATGTTGTTCAGGGGATTGTTGAGCTCGTGGGCCACGCCGGAGGTGAGGATGCCCACCGAGGCCATCTTGCGCGACTGCAACAGTTGGGCCTGGCGCGACTCCAGCTCCTCGGCCATCTTGTTGAAGGCGGCGATGAGCTGGGAGACCTCGTCCTTGCGCCGCGGGCGGTAGGCGATGGGGGTGAAGGTGTCGCGCGCCACCAAGTCGGTGGCCTTGCGCACCAGGGCCAGGGGCTGCAGGATCTGCACCGCCACCACGCGGAAGATCAACACCACCACCAGCACGAACAGCCCCACCAACACCAGGGGGATGGTCACGATGCCCTTGAGGGCCCGGCGCACGTGCTGGCGCTCCAGGCGGATCAGCTCCTCGGTGGTCTCCACCAGGGCCTTGCCCCGTGCCCGCAGCAGGGCCAGGTCCTTCTCTCCCACCCGGCCCTGGTCGGTGAGCAACAGGGTGAGCTGCAGGCTCTCCTGATACTCCTCCAGGCGGTGGCGGAACTGATCCAGTTTGGCCTGGCCGGCGGTACGCCGTATGTCGTCGGCCAGCTCGCGGCAGAGCGCCTCCGCCCGCTGCAGATATGCCTTCAGCTCCTGCTGGTCCACCGGCTTGCGGTACAGGAGGTAGTTCTTCTCGTAGCGCCGCAGCTCCAGGATGGTGCCCTGCAGGTCGTCGAAGCGCTCGATGGTGAACAGACGGGTCTCCAGGGAGAAGATGTTGCGGTAGTAGAAGAAGGTGACGATGCCCACGAAGGCCAGGCAGACCAGGAAGAAGGCGGTCAGCTTCTGTTTGATGGTGTGCATGCCTTCCCCCTCTCCGGGCGCGGCCTCCACCGCCGCACCCCGTCTAGATATACTCCAAATCCCACCCCTTGGCATGTCCCAGGGCACGGACCCGCCACCGGGGCGGGCAGCGGAGCGGCTTGACAGCAAGGGCGGGATCGTACTAGTAACAATAGTCAGCATACAAACAATTTCGACGGCAATCGAATCCTCCATAACGCCATGCTGTTTCAAGACTGCCTCTGCTTCGCCCTGGGCAAGGTGTCGCGCAACATGGCCCGCGCCTACCGCCAGCGCCTGGAGCCATACGGCCTGACCCAGCCCCAGTTCTTCCTGCTCATCGCCCTGTACGAGGAGGAGGAGATCACCATCTCGCAACTGGCGCGCAAGGTGGCCCAGGACAAGTCCACCCTGACCGGCATCCTGGACCGCCTGGAGCGCGACGGCCTGGTGGTGCGCAGCGCCAGTCCAGACGACCGCCGGGCCATACACGTGCGTCTGACCCCCAAGGCCTGGAAGCTGAAGCGCCGCCTCTGGCGCATCTATGAGGAGACCAACCGCTCCTTCCTCTCCCGGCTCACCCCCACGGAGCGGGCGGTGCTCATGCAAGCCGTGGCCAAGCTGGAAGGAGGGGAACATGACTAAGGGCCGGTTCCATTACGGCTGGGTGGTGATATTCACGGGCCTGCTGGTCACCATCGGCGCCCACGGCTTCGGGCGCATGTCCTACACCCTGATCCTGCCGGCCATGAAGGAGGGGCTGCACTTCTCCTACACGCAGTTGGGCCTGCTGGAGATGGGCAACTTCGTGGGCTATTTGTTCATGGCCCTGGTGGGGGGCTTGCTGGCGGCGCGGTTCGGTCCCCGCCGGGTGATCGCCCTGGCCCTGGTGCTGATGGGGCTGACCCTGGTGGGGATGGGCACGGCCCGGGGCTTCGGCTTCGCCCTGGCCATGCGCATCCTGACCGGGCTGGGCAACGGTGCGGCCTACGTGCCGGCCATGGCCTTGGGGGCGGCCTGGTTCGCCATGCGGCTGCGGGGCCTAGCCACGGGCATCGTGACCGCGGGCATCGGCGCTGGGACCATGATCGCCGGGCTGATGGTGCCGCCCATCATCGCCGCCTTCGGCGCCGAGGGCTGGCGGCACGCCTGGTACGCCCTGGGCGCGGCGGTGTTGGGCATCGCCGTGGTGGCGGCGCTGTTGCTCCGCACCAGCCCGGCCGAGCTGGGTCTGGCCCCCATCGGTGCCCGCGGAGACGAGGCTCCGGCCAGCCCGCCCCAGGGGGCCAAGCCCGCGCCTTTCCAGTGGGGCCAGGTCTATCGCCAGGGGCGGATCTGGTACCTGGGGTTCGTGTACTTCATGTACGGGTTCTCCTACATCATCTATGTCACCTTCTTCGTGGCCTACCTGGTCAGGCAGCGGGGGCTGGGCGCGGCCGAGGCCGGGGGCATGTGGGCCCTGGCCGGGGGGTTGAGCACCCTGTGCGGGCTGTTGTGGGGCGGCATCTCCGACCGCATCGGCCGCCCCCGGGCCGCGGCCCTGGCCTACACGGTGCTGGCCTTCGCCTACACGGTCTATGCTCTCAGCGCGACCCGTCCCGGGCTGTATCTGTCGGCCGTGGTGTTCGGCCTCACCGCCTGGAGCGTGCCCACCATCACCGCGGCCGCGGCCGGGGACTATGCCGGACCGCGCCTGGCGCCGGCCTGCCTAGGGTTCATCACCCTGTTCTTCGGCATCGGCCAGGCCCTGGGTCCGGCCGTGGGCGGGCTGTTGGCCGACCACACCGGAGGCTTCGTCACCTCCTTCCTCCTGGCGGCGGGGGTGTCGCTGTTGGGGGCGGTCCTCTCTCTGCGCCTGCCCCGGCCGTCTCCCCTGGAAAGCCCCTGAGCCGGGGGCCTGGAAACGGTCAGCCCCGCTCTCTGGCCCGTCACCCCACCCGCCTCGCCTTCCCTGGGCCGGCGCTTGCAAGCTGCGGCCGGGGGTGATAGCATGCCGCACCAGCGAGTCGGCCACCAAGCAAGGGGTGCGTGAGCCATGGCCACGGACAGCTTCATCACCTTTCAGGACCTGATCATGCGCCTGGAGGCCTTCTGGGCCGAGCAAGGTTGCATCATCGCCCAGCCCTACGACCTGGAGGTGGGCGCGGGCACCTTCAACCCCCACACCCTGCTCAGGGTGCTGGGGCCGGAGCCCTGGCGGGTGGCCTACGTGGAGCCCAGCCGCCGGCCCACCGACGGCCGCTACGGCGAGAACCCCAACCGCCTGCAGCACTACTACCAGTACCAGGTGATCCTCAAGCCCTCCCCCCTGGAGGTGCAGGAGCTGTATCTCAAGTCCCTCACCGCCTTCGGCATCGACCCCCTGGAGCACGACATCCGCTTCGTGGAGGACGACTGGGAGTCCCCCACCCTGGGGGCCTGGGGCCTGGGCTGGGAGGTGTGGCTGGACGGCATGGAGATCACCCAGTTCACCTACTTCCAGCAGGCCGGCTCCATAGACCTGGACCCGGTCAGCGTGGAGCTCACCTACGGCCTGGAACGCATCGCCATGTACCTGCAGGGCGTGGACAACGTCTACGACCTGGTCTGGACCGAAGGCATCACCTACGGCGACGTGCACCACCGCGGAGAGTGGGAGCACAGCACCTACAACTTCGAGGAAGCCGACATCGACATGCTCTGGCAGCTGTTCGAGCTCTACGAGAAGGAGGCCCGGCGCCTGCTGGAGCGCGGCCTGGTGCTGCCCGGCTACGACTACTGCCTCAAGTGCAGCCACACCTTCAACCTGCTGGATGCGCGCGGCGCCATCAGCGTGACCCAGCGCACCTCCTACATCGCCCGCATCCGCGACCTGGCCCGCCGCGCGGCCGAAGCCTACCTGCGGCAGCGCGAAGAGATGGGTTACCCCCTGCTCAAAAAGGGAGCCGCCTGATGGCAGAGCTGGTGTTCGAGATCGGCTGCGAGGAGATGCCGGCCCGCTTCCTGCCCCCGGCCCTGGAGGCCCTGGCCCGCCTGGCCCGGCGCGAGCTCGCCTCCGCCCGCCTGGACCATCAGGGCCTGGAGACCAAGGGCACCCCCCGCCGCCTGGCACTGCTGGTCCACGGCCTAGCCGAGCGCCAGCCCGACCACCAGGAGCAATACCTGGGCCCGCCGCTCAAGGCCGCCTTCGACGACCAGGGCCGGCCCACCAAGGCGGCCCAGGGCTTCGCCCGCAGCCGCGGGGTGGCGGTGGAGGAGCTGGAGACCATCCAGACCGACAAGGGGCCCCGCGTGGGGGTGACCGTCACCGTGCCCGGCCGGCCCGCAGCCGAGGTCCTGGCCGAGATCCTGCCCCGCTTGGTGGGAGAGATCCCCTTCCCCAAGACCATGCGCTGGGGCTCGGGCCAGTTCCGCTTCGCCCGTCCCATCCACTGGCTGCTGGCCCTGCTGGACGAGGAGGTGATTCCCTTCGAGTTGGCCGGCATCACCAGCGGCCGCACCACCCGCGGCCACCGCTTCATGGCCCCCGAACCCATCGAGCTGGCCTCGGCCCGGGAATACGAGGAACGCCTGCAGGAAGCACACGTGATCGTGGACCGCGCCGCGCGCCGCGAGCTGACCCGCCGGGAGGTGGAGCAGGCCGCGGCCTCGGCCGGGGGGCGGCTGGTGGAGGACCCCGAGCTGCTGGAGGAGGTCACCGACCTGGTGGAGCTGCCCGTGGCCTGTTGCGGGTCCTTCGACCCCGAGTTCCTGGCCGTGCCCCGGCCGGTGATCATCAGCGCCATGCGCTCGCACCAGCGCTACTTCGCCCTGGAGGACGAGGCGGGCCGGCTNCTGCCCCGCTTCATCGCGGTGAACAACACCCGCCCCCGCGACCTGGCCGTGGTCACCACCGGCCACGAGCGGGTGTTGCGCGCGCGCCTGGCCGACGCCCGCTTCTTCCTGGAGGAGGACACCGCTCGGCCCCTGGCCGACTACCTGGAGGACCTGAAGGAGGTCACCTACCACGCCAAGCTGGGCACCAGCTACCAGAAGGTGGAGCGCTTCACCGCCCTGGCCCGTTTCCTCGCCCAGGCCCTGAAGCTGGACCAGACCACCCGCGGGCACATCGAGCGGGCCTGCCGCCTGTGCAAGAACGACCTGGTGACCGAGATGGTGGGCGAGTTCCCCGAGCTGCAGGGCGTGGTGGGCCGGGAGTATGCCCTGCGCTCGGGCGAGCCGGAGGAGGTGGCCCAGGCCATCGCCGAACACTACATGCCCCTGGCCGCCGACGCCCCCCTGCCCCAGGGCGTGGTGGGGGCGGTGGTGGGTCTGGCCGACCGCCTGGACACCATCTGCGGCCTGTTCGGCATCGGCGAGAGGCCCTCGGGAGCGGCCGACCCCTATGGACTCCGGCGCGCGGCCATCGCCGTGATCCGCCTGATCGTGGGCAAGGGCTTCCGCCTGTCCCTGTCCGCCCTGCTGCAGCAGGCCCTGGAGGGCCTGAAAGACAAGCTCCAGCGGCCAGCCCCAGAGGTGGCCCGGGAGGTGACCGAGTTCTTCGCCGCCCGCTGCCAGGGGCTCCTGGCCGAGGAGGGCGTCCCCACCGACGTGGCCCAGGCGGCACTGGCCGTGGGGCTGGACGATCTGGTGGACCTGTTCGCCCGCGCCCGCGCCCTGGCCCGGGTCAAGGAGACCGACCGCTTCCGGCCCCTGGCCATAGGGCTCAAGCGCTGCATGAACATCCTGCGCAAGGAGGCGGACCAGGTGCCCGAAGGGCCTGCCGACCCGGAAGCCATGGTGGAGGAGGCCGAGCGCGAGCTGTACCGGGCCTTCAAGGCCCTGGAGGCCGAGGCGGCCCGGCGTATCGCCGCCGGGGACTACCTGGGCTTCCTGGAGGGCATCTCCGAGCTGAAGGGGCCGGTGGACCGCTTCTTCGACGACGTACTGGTCATGCACCCAGAGGAGAAGCTGCGCCGCAATCGCCTGGCCCTGCTCAAGGAGATCGCCGACCTCTTCCGCCAAGTGGCCGAGTTCACCCACCTGCAACTAGCCTGAACCACTTCCTCTGGAGAGCCCTCGCGCGGCCACAGGCGACCTTGCCCCAGCAAGGTCGCCTGTGGCACCATGAGCCTGTCAGCCTCAATCCGCTGCCTGCCCCGGCCACGAGGGGGGAGAATCCCCCCTGTCTTGTCTCGCAGTCAAGAAATCGGGGTGGCGCGGGGAATACCTGAAGGGGAAACATCATGAGACGCACACTTCGGTTCTCCAGCAAGCTGGTGGGAGGGTTCGTACTGGCCGCTCTCCTCACCCTGATGGTGGGGGGCATCGGCTGGCTGGCGGTGGGACGCACCACCCAGGCCCTGGAAGTTGTGGGTGAGGAGCACCTGCCGGCGGTGGACACCCTCAAGTCGCTGAGCGAGGAGATGCTGGCCATGAAGGAGGCCGAGCGCACCTGCCTGCTTCCCGGCCTGACCCGCGCCCAGATGGCGGCGGAGATGGCCAAGATGACCCGCGCCCAGGCCACCGCGGCCAAACTGCTCAAGCAGGCCCAGGGTCTGTTGGGGCGCGGCGAGCAGGCAAAGGCCTGGCAGGGCTTCCTGGCCGCCTACCAGAAATGGCTGGCCGGACACCAGCAGGTACGTCGGCTGCTCAAGCGCCTGTATGACAGCGGCATCGGCTCGGGCGCCGAGCTGGTGGCCAGCACCTTCCAGGCCGAGGCCGACCTGCTCAAGTGGGTCAACCAGCTCAAGGCCGCCCTGGCCGAAGGTCGGCCCTTCAAGGGCGTGCTGAACCCCGAGGAGAGCGCCTTCGGCACCTGGCGTACCACCTACCGCAGCGAGAGCAAGAAGGTGCAGCGTATCCTGGCCTCTCTGGAGGCACCCCACCGCCGCCTGGTGGCCTCGGCAGTGGAGATAAACGAGATACTGAAGGACGCGGCCCGCTTCCTGGAGGCCCAGGAGGTCTTCCGGCAGAAGACCATAGGCTCCTTCAAGGTGCTGCAGGAGCGGCTGGCCCGGCTGCGCTCCCTGGGCCTGCGCCAGAGCATGGTACGCCAGCAGGCCATCGAACTCAGCCGGGGCGAGGTGGAGAAAGCATATCGCAAGGCCCGCCAGGGCATCGACCGCCTGGTGGCCACGGAGACCCGCTCCGCCCGCCACCACACCACCCAGGCCATCCGCCAGGGCGGCACCTTCCAGGTGGTCACCACGGTGGCGGTGTTGGGCGGCGGCCTGTTGGTGGTGCTGTTGGGTCTGTTCCTGGCCCGCTCCACGGGCCGACCCCTCAACCGGGCGGTGGCGGCGGTGGACCAGGTGAGCGGGGACATCCTGCACGCCTGTGCCGAGGTGGCCGACGCCAGCACCCGCCTGGCCGAGGGCGCCAGTGAGCAGGCCTCCAGCCTGGAGGAGACCAGCGCCGCGGTGGAGGAGCTGGCCGGCATGGCCCGGCGCAACGCCGACAGCGCCCAGCAGGCCAGCCAACTGGTGGCCCAGACCGGCCAGGTGTTGGCGCGGGCCTCGCGCTCCATGTCCGAGATGACCGAGGCCATGAACCAGATCAATCAGGCCAGCGGCGAGATCGGCAAGATCATCAAAACCATCGACGAGATCGCCTTCCAGACCAACCTCCTTGCCCTGAACGCGGCCGTAGAGGCGGCCCGGGCTGGTGAGGCCGGTGCGGGCTTCGCGGTGGTGGCGGACGAGGTGCGCTCGCTGGCCATGCGCGCGGCCGAGGCGGCCAAGACCACCCAGGAGCTGATCGAGGACACGGTGGAGCGGGTCAAGCAGGGCTCGCAGGTGTTGGAGCGCACGGTGGGCGAGTTCGAGGAGGTGAGCCAGGGCGAAGAGCGCGTGGCCAAGCTGGTGACCGAGATCGCCGCGGCCAGCGCCGAGCAGACCCAGGGCATCGACCAGATCAACTCCGCCATCGCGGCCATGGACCGGGTGACGCAGGAGTCGGCCGCGGGTGCGGAGCAGATCGCCAGCTCGGCCGAGGAGCTGCGCCACCAGGCCGGCACCCTGGCCGAGGTGGTGGCCAGCCTGCGCCGGGTGGTGGGCGGCACCTCCCAGGCCGGGGAACAGCCGCCCCAGGCGGAGGAGGCCGAGCCCTCCCCGGCCGCGGGCGAGCCCCCGCTGCTGGAGGCGGGGCCCCGCCGCGGGGA
>MTPE01000112.1 GCA_002011835.1 Desulfarculaceae bacterium JdFR-95
TGAGCGCGGCCCGCCGCGTCACCTGCCAGGAGAGCCTGCCCCCCAGGGAATAGGAGTCGATGTCTCCCTGCAGGTTCTCGTCCGTCCCCGCCAGGGTGGGGTCCTGTTTGTAGTTGTCGCGCGTCCAGCCCGCGTTCAGGGCCAGACTCCAGTGCCGCGCCAGTTCGTAGTTCAGCCGCGCACCCACCGAGTGGCTCAGGGTCAGCCCCGAGTTCTCGCCCAGCAGGTCGTACTCGCCCAGGTCGCTCTTGGCGTACAGCGACACCTCCCAGCGCTGGCCCGAGAAGTCCAGCGAGGCCTGGAAGGTGGGATAACCTTGGCCCGCGGCCTGGTTGCCCCGGCTGTCGCCGGAGACCTGAGACCAGCCCGCCGCGACCCGCCAGCCCCAGGTGGGCGACATCTTGTGCGAATAGCCCAGGGAGGCACTGTATATCTCGTAGTCCCGCGCCTGGCGCACCACCGGGTCGTCGGTGTCGGCCTGGGTGCCCTGGTAACCCAAGGTGAGCAGGGCCTGGCGGGTGGGCCCGAACATGCGTGCCAGGCTCACCTCGCCCCCGTAGCGGTTCAGGTCCGGGCTCTTTTGGTAGTCGTCCCGGTAGAAGAACCCCTCCGCGCTCACCTGCCAGTCGGGACCCAGGGCGTGCACCCAGCGGGCGTCGAGCTGATGCACGGTCACCTCCTCCACCGACTCCACGGTGGAAGAGGAGTAGTTGTGGGTGTAGGAGAGGCTCACCAACCGCGCCCGGCCGTAGTCGTGACGCAGGCGCACTCCCACCGTGTTGCGGTCGCGGCGGCCGGTGTCGCCCCGCACCCGGATCAGCCGCCCTTGCTCGTCCACGTCCTCTTGGTCGAAAGAGGAGCTGAACCGCTCCCAGGCATACACCCGCCAGCGGGGGGAGAACTGTCGCCGATAGCTGACCTCCACCTGGCCTCCTTGCAGGCCGGTGTACTCGCTCAGGCGGTAGTATTCAGTGTATTCTAGGCTGGCGCTGGCGTTGAGTTGCTGGCTGGGCCGGCCCCAGCTCAGGCGCAGGCCCGGCTTGAGGGAGACGAAGGCGTCCCCCCGCGCCTGCTGCTTCAGGCGTACATTGTCGTCGTAGCCCAGACGCAGNTCCACATACGGCGTGAAGGTGAAGGCGCCGGCGGGCAAGGCGGCAACCAACAGGAGCAGACACCACCACCCTACCAACCCCCAGGCCATGCCCGGCCAAGGAATCAGTCGGCGGCGAGGTCGCTTTGTGGTTCCTGCTGCGCTGGCCAAAATACGCCCCCAAATGCTGAGCAGAAAAAAGGAGTCCGACAAGATGCTCAGGGGACGATCACCACGTCTCCGGGCTGCAGGCGGATGTTCTGTTCCTTTTTCTTGCCCGAGATGACCTCCGAGTAGACAAAGGGCAGGCGTTTTTGGTTCTTGCCCGTACCGCGCAGGATTATGACGTCGTCCTTGTGAGCCCACTCGTTGAAACCACCCGCCAAGGCAAGTGCCTGCAACACGTTGGTGGGGGTGAGCATCTTGTAGCGCCCGGGCCGCTTGACGTTGCCCAGCACGCTGCAGGTCTGGCTGGCCGGATCCTTGACCGTGATGAAGACCTGCGGCATCTCCAGGTACTTGCTGAGCTGGCGCGTCACCACGTCCTTCAGTTCCATGGGGGTCAGCCCCGCCGCCAGCACGTCGTCAACCAGGGGCAGCGAGATGCGCCCGTCCGGGCGTACCAACACGTCCGAGCGGCTCACCGCCGACTCCTTCCACACGATGATCTCCAGGATGTCACTGGGACCTATCTTGTAATAGTCTTCGCTTCCCTCTCCGGCCAGGCCCACACCCGGCAACGCCAGCAACAGCCAGACCGCCAGACCCAAAATCGGCCACCGGATCATATGTGTTGCCTTGGTCGGTTTCATGGTGAATAAATGGGCTTGGTTATCGAAATGACCCGATTGTATTCTGGGGCAGGCTATTACCACAATTGTATTGTAAAAATACATTGCTGTCCTGGGTGATGCAAGCGAAAAGCTCCTTCAGACTTGACCCTGCCAGCAGCGGTTCATTATAGTTATTTGGCTTAATTCACTGCCAGATGAGCAGGGAAAGGGGCTATTATGGTCAGAGCTCGCCTGTGGTTGCGCTGCGCGGCCATGCACGATCCCGTGAGCCCGGTTTTGGTGGCCCCGGCCCGTATAGGCTGGGACGCCAAGGAACGCATCGTGGAGCTGGTCATAGAACGCCCCCTCACCGGCCCGGAGCTGCTGGCCCGCATGAAGGGCTGGGTCACGGTGGACGTGAAAGAGCTGAACCAGGTGATCTCCACTTACGGCCGCCTCAAGCTCCTGGACGACCGCGAGCTGGTGGTGGAGTTCGAGAACCAGGATCAACTCCAGGCCCTGCAGGCCGCCCTGGAGAAAGACTTCGGCGACCAGGTCCACCTGGAGCCCATGTGAGCCCACCCTTGCTCCTGGGTGAGCCACCCCCCGGCAGGCCCCTGGACCCTTGGTCTCCTCGACGGGTGTTTGCCTTCCGGCGCCCCGCCGGTTATCAGATGCATAGAGGGCTGCCGCGGGGCGGTTCTCTCTGGGACAAACGCCTCGGTCTTTCTTCGGTCCGGGAGGAGGTAGTTCGGCCATGGCCGCAGATCGCCCCCCTTGGCGTCTGTTGATGGTGAGCTACCTGTTTCCTCCCCAGCCCGAACCGCGGGCCATCCAGGTGGGACGTCTGGTCGGCGCCCTGAACGCCGAGACCGTACTCATCTGCGGCGACGACCCCTGGGCCCGCCGGGACCCCACCGTGGCCCCCCGGGCGGAGAGCGCCTGCCGCGAGGTGATCCGCGTCCCCTTGGCCCAGCCCGCCTGGCAGCGACGCCTGCTGGCCGCCTGGGCCCGCCGCGGCCTGCCCCTGCTGGGCCAGAGCCCCGACCGCCTGGGCGCCTGGCGCCGACCCGCCCTGGCTGCAGCCTTGGCCTACTTGAAGGTGAACCACTTCCGCCCCCAGGCGCTGATCACCTTCGCCCACCCCTGGAGCGACCACCTGCTGGGACTCAAGCTCAAACAGGCCCTGGGGCTGCCCTGGCTGGCCCACTTCTCCGACCCCTGGTCCAACTCCCCCTACCTGCGCCAGGACCCCCTCACCCGCGCCCTCAACCGCCGCCTGGAACGCCAGGTGGTGGAGGCGGCCGATTGCCTGCTGTTCCCCTTCCCCGAGCTGGCCGAGATGGTCCTGGAGCCCTATCCCCCCCGGCTGCGGGACAAGGTGCGCATCCTGCCCCCCTGCTTCGACCCCGCCGAATACCCCGGCCCCACCGACGCCCAGCCGGGCCGGCGGGTGCTGCGCTTCCTGGGCACCTTCTACGGACCCCGCAGCCCCCGGCCCCTGGTCGAGGCCCTGGCCCGCCTGGCCCAGGACGAACCGCGGCTGGTGGAGGGTCTGCGGGTGGAGCTGATCGGCCCCAACCCCGACCCCCCGCCCCCGGACTGGGGACTGGACCGGCTCCCCCCGGGCATGGTGGTCACCCGTCCCGCGGTGGACCACCGCACCAGCCTGGGGCTGATGCAGGGGGCCGAGGCCCTGCTCACCATCGACGCGCCCCACATGAGCGTGTTCCCGGCCAAGCTGGCCGACTACATCGGCGCCGCCCGCCCCATCCTGGGCGTCACTCCCCCGGGGCCCTCGGCCCAGGTGATCCGGGAACTGGGGGGCTGGGTGGCCCACCCCCAGCGCCCCGAGGAGATCCAGGCCATGCTGGCCGACTACCTGGCCCGCCCGCCCGCCCCCTCCCCTTGGGGCGATTCCCGGGTGCGCGCCCGCTACCAGGTCCAGACCGTGGCCGAGCGCCTGCTGACGCTGCTGGCCGAGCTGGTCGGGGCGAGGGAAGAGAGGCCATGACTCCTCACTCCTTGTGCTTCCGCCTCCTGGAGCTGTACGGCACCCGCCTGCCCCACCACCGCGGCAAGTGGTGGATACACCACCGGCTGCGCCGCCTGACCGGCGCCGACCGCCTGGACGTGGAGCTGGTGGTGGAGCGGGGCGGCCTGCGCTGGCGNCTCAACCCCCGCGACTACGCCCACCGCGACCTGCTCTGGCTGGGGGTCAAGGACCGCTGGGAGCTGTGGCACATCCGCCGCCGCCTGGCCCCGGGGGCGGTGATCCTGGACGTGGGGGCCAACTTCGGCTACTACGGCATATACCTGGCCCAGGCCCTGGACCGCCGCTGCACGGTGCACTGCCTGGAGCCCCACCCCGACACCTTCGCCCGCCTGCAGGACAACATCCGCCTCAACCGCCTCCAGGGCGTGGTCCACCCCCACCGCCTGGCCCTGGCCGAGGCCCCCGGCCGCGCCCGCCTGAGCGAAAGCCCGGACAACTCCGGCGCCGCCTGCCTGGCCACCGGCGCCTGCAACGGACCCGAGACCGAGATCGACACCCTGGACCGCTTCTGCGCCCGCCTGAGCCTGCAGCGCCTGGACTTCCTCAAGATCGACGTGGAGGGCTGCGAGGAGCGGCTCCTGGCCGGGGGCCTGGAGAGCCTGCTGCGCTGGCGGCCGCTCATCTCCATCGAGGTCAACCCCCCCGCCCTGGCCGCGGCCGGCTCCTCGCCGCGGCGGGTGGTGGCCTACCTGGCGGCCCTGGACTACCGCCTCATGGTGCCCCGNCGCCGGCGCCTGGAGCCCCTGCGGCGCCTGCCCGCNGGGCCGGACTACCTGAACCTGCTCTGCCTGCCGCCCCGGGAGGGCCTGCGGTGAGAGCCTCGCCCCGCACGCAGATGGCCCTGATCCTGCTGCTGGCCCTGGGTTTACGCCTGGGTTGGGCCCTCTACGCCCGGCCGGTGCCGCTGTCGGACTACCTGGAGTACCGCAACCTGGCCGCGGCCATGCTGGACCACGGCGCCTACGGCTACCCCCAACCCACCGCCTTCCGCCTGCCCGCCTATCCCGTGTTGCTGGCCCTGTTCATGCTGGTCAGCCGCGCGGACCTGTGGCTCAGCCTGGTGAACGTGTTCCTCTCCACCGCCATGTGCCTGGCCGCGGCGGCGCTGGCCCGGCGCCTGTTTCCGGGCCGGGTGGGGGTGGGGCGCCTGGCCGCGCTGGCCTGCGCCCTCAACCCCGCCTTCGTGTTCTACAGTCCCCTGTTGGCCAGCGAGCACCTGTTCGCCCTGCTCATGGCCGCGGTGCTGCTGCTGGGCCTGGAGGAGGGGAGGGGCTGGCCGCGGGCCGCCCTGGCCGGGCTGGTGTGGGGGGCGGCGGCGCTCACCCGGGGCGAGGCGTTGTTCTACACCCCGGTGGTGGTGGGCCTGTTCGCCTGGCGGGCGCGGCGGCAGGGGGGCTGGCGTGCGGGGGTGCTCGCGGCTGGGGTGGTGCTGGTGGCCGCGGGGGTGGTGATCGGGCCCTGGTGGCTGCGCAACCGCCTGGTGATCGGCCCCGGGGCGGGTCTGGCCACCAACTCCGGCATGACCTTCTACGAGGGCCACAACCCCTACCACTACGGCTACCGCGGCGACTACAAGCGCCCGCCCTTCCGCGACCTGAGCAAGCTGGAGCGCCAGCGCCTGGCCTGGCGCCTGGGCCTGCGCTACATCCTGGAGCATCCCGCCGGCCTGCTCCACTCCATCTGGCAGGGCACCTGGCGCCTGTGGCGGCCCTCACGCCTGCCGGTGTACCTGAGCACCCGCGCCCCGCCCCGCCCAGGGGACCAGACCTACCCCGCCAAACCCCTGGCCGGGGTGAAGGTGTTCGAGGCCCTGTGCCTGGGCGGCTATATGCTCCTGGTGCTGTTGGCCCTGTGGTCACTGCGGGGGTGGCGACGCTGGCCGCGGACCACGGCTTGGCTGGTGGGGGGGGTGGCGTTCTGCAACTGGCTGGGATACGCCGTGGTGTTCTGGGGCATGAGCCGCTACCGTTTCTTCGTGGAGCTGGTCCTGTGCCTGGTGGCTGCGGCAGGATTGGCCGGGCGGCGGGAGGGCGGGCGCTTGCTCCGCCCCGGGGCCGGCCCGTAGAATGGGGCCAGGGGAAAGGACGGGGTCATGAGATTCGCCAAGGTGTGGCGGTGGTTGCTTTTGGGCGTAGCGGTATGCATCCTGGGCCTGGCCGCACCGGCCGGGGCGGACCACCCCTTGCGCATCCGGGTCATGTCCTACAACATACGCTCCGCGGTGGACATGAGCGGCAAGCGTAACCTGCCGGCGGTGCTGCAGGTGGTGCGCGACCAGGCCCCAGATCTCTTGGCCGTGCAGGAGATCGACCAGCCCGACCTCAAGCCGGTGTCCCAGGCCGCCCGCCTGCCCTACTTCGTGGCGGTCAAGGGCTACTCCCACCCCGGCAAGCGGGTGGCCCTGTTCTCGCGCTGGCCGCTGAGCCGCTTCCAGACCTTCTCCCTGGCCGGCACACGCAAGAAGCGCGCCTTCGGGCGGGCGGTGGTGGACTTCGACGGGATACCCATCTCCTTCTACATGGTGCACCTCTCCCGCGAAGGACTCACCGGCGGCGGGGGCAGGGGCCTGATCACCGAGGCCCTGGGCGGGGGCGCACGCATGACCCAGATGAAGAGCGTGATCCAGGCCTTGACCAAGGACCGCTACCGCTACCGCATCCTGGCCGGCGACCTGAACACCTTTCCCCTCTCCGGGCCCTATCGCCTGCTGGCCGAGTACCTGCAAGACGCCTTCCCCACCATGTACACCACCGGCTCCTTCCGCCACCCCGATCTGCCCAACCCCAAGATCGACCACATCTTCCACAGCGCCGGCTTCAAGTCCCTGTTCGCCGCCGTGGTGCAGCAGGGCCAGTCCGACCACTACCCGGTGCTGGCGGTGTTGGAGCTGCGCCCCCTGGACGCGGGGCTGCCCAAGCGCGTGGTGGAGAACGCCCAGTTGGCCCTGGCCGCCCGGGGTTACATCCCCGGCTCGGTGGACGGGGTGATGGACCCCGGCACCCGGCGGGCCATCGCCCGCTTCCAGCAGGCCCAGGGCCTGGTGATCGACGGCTGCCTCTCGCCCCAGACCCTCAAGAAACTGGTGCGCTGGCGCTAGGGGAGGCGGGCGAAGAAGGGGTTGAGGCTTGAACTCCCTTGGTTGAGGGAGGGGGCGGGTCTCCTCGGCCCGCGCAGGGTACGGCGGCAAGGCCCTTGGGGAAGTATGCTTGGGGCGGTATCGGCGCGGCAGGGTGCTCTCAGTCCTCTTCCTGGGGCGCCCGGGACAAAAGGCGCCGTACCCCCCGGCGCAGGCGCGCGTCCCGCCCCAGACGCCAACCCCACCAGCCCGCCGCCCCCGCACCGGCCAGGGCCACGGCAAACCAGCGCCAGCCCAGGAGCCAATAGGCCGCCGCTGCCGGGGCCAGTACGGCCAGGGAGCCGGCCAGCTCCCGCAGCAGGGGCAGGGCCACCCCGCGCAGACCCACTCCGCCCAGACGCACCGCCCGTCCCAGCATGTAGCCCTGCAAGACCAGGCCCCCGGCCGAGAACAGCCCCAGGGCGGCCAGGGGCGAGCCCCACACTCCACCCGCAGCCATGGCCAGGCTGCGTACCGCCACCACCGCCACGCTGTAGGCCAACAACGCCCCGGCCCGGCCCCGCACCAGGAACACGGTGGAGACCGGGTGCCACAACAGGTTGACCAGGATCCAGGGCGCCAGCACCTGGGCGTACACCCCGGCGGTGTGCCAGCGGGCGCCGAAGACCAGCTCGAAGGCCAGGGGTCCCAACAGCGCCACCGCCACCAGGGGCAGCACGCACATCAGAGCCAGGATCTCCAGGGTCTGGGTGATGCTGGCGGCCATGGTGCCGTGGGCCTGGTGCTCCCGGGCCGCCTCGGGGTAGAACACCTGGGCCGCGCTGGCCCCCAGCAACTGCAGGGGCAGGCTGACGATGTTGCGCGCGAACACGAACCAGCCCACCTGCGCGGGCAGGAAGAAGGCGTTGAACACCATCAGGGGCAGGTTGTGGGCGCTGGCCTGCAACACCTGGTTCCAGAGCTGCAGGCGGGGGAACTGGGCGTGGCGCCGGGCCGCCTCGCGCCAGGAGACGGCCTCGCCCGCCGGCCGCAGGAGCCAGGCCAGAGCGGTGAGGATGCCGCAGGCGGCCAGCACCACCTGGCCCAGCAGGTTGCCCAAGACCAGCCCCAAGGCTCCCGCCCCCACCAGCCAGCCCCACAGGATGGTGAGCACCCGGCCCGCGTTCACCCCCCCGAAGTTGGCCGCGGCCAACAGGCCGTAGCGCCGCTGCCAGGCCAGCAGATACTCCCCCACCTGACTCAAGCCCAGCGCCGCCACCAACAGCGGCACCAGCCACAGCCATCCCCTCAGCTCCGGCGCCCCCAGCAGGCGCACCACCAGCCCGCCCCCCACCCACAAGCCCACCGCGGTGAGCCCCACCAGGCCCGACACGAGCACCAGGCACAGGCCCACCAGAGTCCGGGCCTCACCCCGGCTGCGGGCCAGGGGGATGGCCTGGGGATAGGCCAGGCCGGCGAAGGCCGCCACCCAGCCCGCCACGGCCAACAGCAGCCCGTAGAGCCCGAAGTCGCCCGGCGCGTACAGGCGGGCGATCACCGGCGCGCTGGCCAACCCCAGGGCCACCGAGGCCCCCCGCCCGGCCACCAGCTTGGCCATGCCCGCGCCGATACGGCTCATGCCCCGCCCCCCAATAGCTCGCGGTAGGTGACCAGCAGGCGCGCGGTCACCTCCTCCAGAGCGAAGCGCNCTTCCACCCAGGCCCGGGCCCGGCGGCCCAGGCGGCGGCGCAGGGCGCCGTCGTCCAGCAGCCGCTCCAGGGCCCCGGCCAGGGCCTCGGCCTCGCCCGGCGGCACCAACAGGCCCGCCTCGCCCCCGGCCAGCACCTCCGGGATGCCCCCCACCCGGCTGGCCACCACCGCCAGGCCCGAGGCCGCGGCCTCGGCCACGGTGAGCCCGAAGGCCTCCTGCCACAAGGAGGGGAACACCGCCACCTCCGCCGCTCGGTACACCCGCTCCAGGTCGTCCCGCCGGCCCAGGTAGATCAGCCCCGGCAGGCGCCGGGCGGCCTCCTCCACCCGCGGGCGCAGCGGCCCTTCCCCGGCCAGGGCCAACACCACCCCGCTTCGCCGGGCCAGCAGGCGCTCGGCCGCGGCCAGCAGCACCTCCACGCCCTTGTAGTCGGCCAACTGCCCCGCATAGACGATCAGGCGCACCGAAGCCTCCCGGCCCAGCAGCTCGGCCTGCAGCCGCCGGCGCTCCGTCTCGTCCCGGGCGGGGCGGAAGCGGGCGGTGTCCACCGCGTTGCCCACCACCCGCAGCTTGGTCGGAGGCACGCCGGTGTATCGGCGCAGGCGCCGGGCCACGAAGCGGGAGGGGCACAGATAGCGGTCCACCCGCGCCACCACCAGAGCGCGGTAGGCCCGGCGCAGGGGGTCGGCCGCCGCNGGGGGCNGGCCCGAGGCGTGGTCGTGCACCACCACCCGCCTCACCCCGCAGGCCCGGGCGAACAAGGCATCGGGCGGGCAGGCGCCCAGGAAGTGGTAGTGCACCAGCCGCGGACGCAAGGCCCGCAGCAGACCCAGACGGTAGGAGAGCCGGGCGTGACGGGCAGGGTCCAAGGCCAGACGCCAGGCCCCCGCCTNGGCGAACATCGTCTCTATCCCCGGCGAGACCGCCGGACCCAACAGGAAGCAGATGCGCAAGGAAAGCCGCCGCCCGGCCCGGGCCAGGGCGCAGACCAGATCCTCGATGGAGCCGCGCTTGGCCGGGGTCAGATCGGCCCAGAACAGGATGTCCGGCCTCGACTCACCGGCCATTGGCTGCCCCCTTGTCGCACCTCGGGAGGGAAAGCAAGGATGAGGCCCCAACCCCCGGGCGGCTTCCCACACCGGGACTGTGCGCCCACCCCGAGCCTCGCCCCGCTCGCCGGCCGTGTCCCCTCTTCCCATCCGGGCCACGCCACCGCGGTGGTGTGCGGGCCTTTACTCGACCCCGATTTCCCTTTCCCCGGCCCGCGCTTTCCCACGGGGCGGGGAGTTCACGCCGCCGCTGGCCTCAGCTCCCGGCCAGCTCGGCCTTGGCCCGCTCTATGGCCCCCTCCACCAGGGCGCGGATCTCCTGCAAGCGCTGCTCGCTCTCGGCCTCGAAGCGCAGCACCAGGGCGGGCTGGGTGTTGCTGGCCCGCACCAGGCCCCAGCCGTCGGGGAAGGTNACCCGCACNCCGTCCACGTCNACCACCTGGTAGTCGCCGGCCAAGGCCTCCTTGACCCGCGCCACCACCTGGAACTTGATCCGGTCCGGGGTCTCCACCCGGATCTCGGGGGTGCTGACCATCTTGGGCAGGTCGGCCAGCCAGGTGGACAGGGGCCGGCGGTCCCGGGCCAACAGCTCGCAGAAGCGGCAGGCGGCGTAGATGGCGTCGTCGAAGCCGTACCAGCGGTGCTTGAAGAACAGGTGCCCGCTCATCTCACCCGCCAACAGAGCCCCGGTCTCGGCCATCTTCTGTTTGATCAGGCTGTGGCCCGCCTTCCACATGATGGCCTTGCCCCCCCGGGCGGTGATGTCGTCGAANAGNTTCTTGGAGCACTTCACCTCGGCGATGAAGGTGGCCCCGGGTTCTTCCTGCAGGATGTGGCGGGCGAAGATGGTCAGCAGCATGTCGCCCCACACCGGCTGGCCTTTCTCGTCCACCACCCCCAGGCGGTCGCTGTCGCCGTCGAAGCCCAGGCCGGCCACCAGGCCCTGGCCGGTGACCGTCGCCTGCAGGTCCTTGAGGTTCTCCAGCACCGTGGGGTCGGGCTCGTGGTTGGGGAAGCGGCCGTCCATCTCGCAGAACAGGGGCACCACCTCCACCCCCAGGCGCTCCAGCAGCGGCACCACCACCGGCCCCGCGGTGCCGTTGCCCGCGTCCACCGCCACCTTTACCGGCCCCTCGATGCGGATGATGCCCGCCACCTCGTCCTGGTAGGGGCCCACCACGTCCTCGACCAGATGGCGGCCTCGGCCGGAGAGGAAGCGGCCCTCCTCGGCCACCCGCCGCAGGTCCTGGATCTGCTGGCCGTAGATGGTGCTCTTGCCGACCAGGATCTTGAAGCCGTTGTACTCCGGGGGGTTGTGGCTGGCGGTGATCATCATGCCGCCGTCGGCCTTCAGGTGCCACACCGAGTAGTAGAGCAGGGGGGTGGGGCACACTCCCACGTCCACCACCTCCAGGCCGGTGGACAGAAGCCCCTCCAGCAGGCGGTCGTGGAAGCGGTCCGANCTGAGTCGGCAGTCCCGCCCCAGGGTGAAGCGCTTCACTCCCCGCTGGGCCATGTAGGTCCCCGCGGCCCGCCCCAGGGTGAGCACGTCGTCCTCGGTTATCTCCTGGTCCACCACGCCCCGGATGTCGTATTCGCGGAAGATGTTGGCCTTCATGCCCCTTCCTCTCCTCCTTGTGCTTGCGACTCCAGGATCACCGCCGCGCCCTCCGGCGCCAGGCGCACCCCCTCCAGGCCGGCCGGCACCAGCCAGCACTGGCCCGGAGCCATCCCGCAGGCAGGATAGCCGGGCGCCTCCAGGCGCGCCCGGCCCGAGAGCAGGAAGAACACCCGCAGCCGTCCCCCGGCCAGCTCCAGCTCCCCGCTCAGCTCCAGGCGGCGCAGGCGGAAGTGGGGGTCGTCCACCAGGGTGACCAGGGTGNCCTGGCCCCGCTTCTCCNCCTGCGGCGGCACCGGCCCGCCCGGACCGGCGGGCTTCATCACCGCCAGGGCCTGGTCGATGTGCAGGGGCCGGGGCCTGCCGTCGGCGCCCAGGCGGTCCCAGTCGTAGAAGCGGTAGGTTATGTCGCTGGCCTGCTGTATCTCGAATATGGTCAGCCCTGGGCCGGTGGCGTGGATGGTGCCTGCGGGCAGGTGGAAGGTATCGCCCGCCCGCGCCGGCACCCGGGCCAGGAGCTCCACCAGCCGGCCCCGGCGCACCGCCTCCTCCACCGCGGCCCGGTCCACCCCCGGCCGCAGGCCCAGGATGATCTCGGCCTCGGGCTCGGCCGCCAGCACGTGCCAGGCCTCGCTCTTGCCCCAGGGCTCGCCCTCCAGGCGACGGGCGGCCTCGTCGTCCGGGTGTACCTGCACCGACAACCACTGGCCCACCGACAGCACCTTGAGCAACAGGGGGAAGGGGCCATCCTCCCCACCCCACAGCCAGCCCCGCCAGCGCGCCACCACCGCGTCCAGGCCCATACCGTCCAGTTCGCCCCCCACCACCGGGGTGACGTGGTGCCGGTCCGAGGCCAGCCACACCTCGCCCGTGCCCGGCGGGGCGGCCAGCACCTCGCCCACCGGCCCCGCCACCTGCGGCGCGGCCCACACCTTGGGCAGGTACACCGGCGCCAGGCGGAAGGGTCCCGGTTCCTTCATGAGCCTGTCTCCTCCTTGCGCAGCGCCCGCTTGCCCATGATGCGCACCACCCAGAAGCCGCCCACCAACAGCACGAAGAAGGCCACGGTGAGCCAGCCGAAATACTCCTTGATGAAGGCCTGGATGGGCGCGCCGTAGAGCCAGAACAACACCCCCACGGCGAAGAAGCGGGCCGAACGGCTCAGCACCGAGGCCAACACGAAGCGGGGGAAGTTGAGCGCGAACACCCCGGCGCTGATGGTGAAGACCTTGTAGGGCAGCGGCGTCAGCCCCGCCGCACCCACCGCCCACACGTCCCAGCGCTGGTAGTAGTCCTCCACCACCTTGATCTTTTCCCGGCTGAACAGGCGCAGCAACAAGGGGCGCCCGCCCCGGTAGCCCACCCAGTAGCCGAACATGCCCCCCAACACCGAGGCCACCGAGCACACCGCCGCGAACCACAGGCTGGCCGAAGGATGGGCCACGGCCAGGGCCATGAGCAGCACGTCCGGGGGGATGGGGAAGAAGGAGCTCTCGGCGAAGGCGATGGCAAACAGGGCCCAAGTGCCATAGGGGGTGTAGGCGAACTGCGTCACCCAGGCCACCATGTCATGCAGCAGGTCCACGGCTATCGTCGCTCCTCACCAGGGTGGGCACAAACACTCGCGCCTCGCGGCGGCCGTTTTCCGATATTACCCTGGAGTACCGAGGTTTGCACACCTCCTCTGTGGTGTGGGCCTAGAGATACTGCTCCAGGCCCTCGGCCTCCAGGCGGGCGATGATCTCGCGCACCTGTTGACTGCGCCGGCGGGGCAGCACCATGACCACGTCGTCGGTCACCACCACCACCAGGCCCTCCACCCCCAACAGCGCGGCCAGGCGCCCCCCGGCGGAGACCAGGTTGTCCCGCGCCTCGATGGCCAGCACCCGGCCGTCCTGACAGGCGTTGCCCCTGTCGTCGGCCGGCCACAGCTCGGCCATGGCCTCCCAGGAGCCCACGTCGGACCAGCCGAAATCGGCCTTGACCACCCGGATGCGCTCGCTCTTTTCCATCACCCCGTGGTCGATGCTGATGGAGGGCAGCGTGGGATACACCCGGGCCAGGGCCGCCTCCAGCTCGGCGCCGCCCGCCTCCAGGGCCGGGCCCAGCTCCTCCAGGCCCTGGGCCAGCTCGGGCAGGTGGCGCCGGATCTCGGCCAGGAGCACCTCGGCCCGCCACACGAACATGCCCGAGTTCCAGTAGTGCCGGCCCGAGGCCAGATAGCCCTCGGCCGTGGCCGCGTCGGGTTTCTCGTGGAAGGCCGCCACTGCAAACACCGGCGGCGGGCCGGCGGACACCTGCTCGCCGGCCTCGATGTAGCCGA
>MTPE01000457.1 GCA_002011835.1 Desulfarculaceae bacterium JdFR-95
GCCCGGGGACATCGCCAGAGAAGACTGCGGGTCCTGCCCCGCCGCCCGCCACCCAGGCCACGGCCCCGGCTGCGCCCGCAGCCCCGGACAAGGCCGCCCCTGCCACCGCCCGGCCCGAAAAGAAGGAAGCCGCTCCCGCCACGGCGCCCACGGCCCCGGCCCAGGACGGCCAGAAGGCGCCCCCCGCACCCCAACCGCCGCCCCTGCCGCCGGAGGTGGCCCAGGCCGAGCGTGCCCTGAAGGCCAAGGACTACGGCCAGGCGCTGGAGCTGCTGGAGGAGGTGGTGAAGAGCCAGCCGGAGTTGGCCCCGCGGGTGGCCTCCTTGCGGGCGCGGGCCCTGGTGGGGGTGGCGGTGGCCAAGGCGGCCGAACAGCCCGCCGCGGCCCTGGCCGAGCTGGAGCGCGCGGCCCAGATCGCCCCGGAGGAGGGCGAGGTGTTCTTCCAACTGGGCCGGCTCTACACCAAGCTGGACCGGCGGCAACAGGCCCTGGAGGCCTATGCCAAGGCCGCGGAGCTGGACCCCCAGTGGCGGGACGAGGCCGAGTTCAACCGGGGCTACATCTTCCTGGAGGAGAAGCGCTATCGTGAAGCGGTGGCGGCCTTCCGCAAGGTGGTGGAGATGGACTCGCCGCACGCGGCCGACGCCTGGGTGAACATGGCCGTGGCCCACTACCACCTGGGCCAGGTGGAGACCGCAGTGCGGGACCTGGAGCAGGCCCTGGCCGCCAACCCCAACCACGCCCGGGCCCAGAAGTACCTGAAGCTGCTCAAGGCCCGTCTGAGCAAGGGGGCGGCCAAGGGGGCGGGCGGAAAGACCCGGAAACCGTGATCTTGCGCTTGCCCGCCTCGCGGCGGGAGGGCGGCGGGAGGTAGCCGGTATGAGAGTGTGCGTGCGGGTGTGTGTGGCGGTCTTGTTGGCGGCGGCCCTGGGGCTGGCCGGGTGCGAGCCGGGCCAGGAGGTCCGACCACCCGAGCCTCGAGCCAAGGCCGCGGGAGAGCTGTCCGGGGGACGCTACCTGAACCGGGCCTTGGGCCTGTTCTGGTCCCAGCCCGCGGGCTATCGCCCCTGGCGGCCGGGGGCGGGCCAGGACTTCCTGTTCGGCTGGCGCTCGGTGGACGGCAAGATCGAGGTGCGTCTGTGGGTGCTGGCTGCGGGCGGTCCGCTCCGGGAGGCGGCCCAGGGCCTGGCCCGGGCCCAGGGCTGGAAACTGGGNCCGCTGCGGGCCATCTCCTGGCTGNGCCGGCGGGCGGTGGACGCGGGCTTCACCGCCGGGGCCCGGGCGGGCCGCCTGCGGGTGGTGGCGGCGCCGGCGGGTGCGCTGGCGGTGGCGGCACTGACCCCGGCCGGGGACTTGGCGGTGCGCAAGGCGGCCATGGTGGCGGTGATGGAGGGCTTGCGTCTCATCCCGCCGGGAGACGTGCTGCACACGGTCAAGCGCCGGGCCGAGACCCTGGCCATGGTGGCCCTGTGGTACACGGGCAGCGCCCGGCGCTGGCGGCAGCTCAAGGCCTACAACCACCTGAAGTCCACCCGTCTGAGCCCGGGCCAGGAGATATTGATCCCGGCCGAGCTGGTCTGGCGGGCCGAGCCCATGCCCCCCTGGGTGCTGGGCCTGTCGCGGCCGCCGGCGGCGCGGGGCCGCAAGGTGCCGCGGGGCCGGCCCGAGGAGTCCGCCCCGGACCTGGAACTGCTGCCCACGGGGCCCAAGTAGGATAGGGTTGCGAGGAGAANCCATGACAGCCAGGTGGTGGTTGGCGATCGTAGCGGCGGTTGTGTGCCTGCTGATCCCCGCAGGGGGGGAGGCGGGCCCACCCAGCNACGCCGTACCCCAGGCCCCGCCCGCACCAGGTGGCGCGGCCCAGCCCTCGGCCCCGGGTGCACCCTCCATGCCTGCCGCGCCAGGGGCCCCGGACCAGCCCTCCCAGCCGGACCAACCCGGTGCCCCGGACCAGCCCTCCCAGCCGGGACAACCCTCCCAACCCGGCGCCCCCACCGCGGCCACCCCTACCGCGCCGCCTGCGCCGGGCATGCCCGCGGTGCCGGGTGCGCCGCCTCAGCCCGGGGCCGTGGCCCAGCCAGGGGCGGGGAGCAAGCCCTCAGTGGTGCGGGCCCTGGAAATGGCCCGCATCGCCGCCCGCGAGGGGGTACGGGGACGCGAGCAGGTGGTGGGGGGCAAGGGTCCGGTGCCTGCCGCCCTGGAGTCCTTCGGCCAGGGTGACCTGGCCCTGGGACAGGCCCCTGGCGCGGGCAAACTGGCCGCAGACCTGCAGAACCTGGGCCACCTGCCCCTGCGCACCGCCGCGGGCGAGATGGTGATCGCCACCTGCGGCCAACCCGGCCGCTCCCAGGTGGTGCGCGTCACCACCGACGGCCGCTACCTCCCAGGCCGGGTGCCGGCCCAGGCCGCCCGTCCGCCGGCGGCACCCTACGTCAAGTGTGCGGTGCTGGAGCCGGGGCGCATGACGGCCTGTCGCGGCGCCATCAGTCCCCTGCCCGGACTGCCCTGGCAGGTGGCCGGCCCCTCCTGGGCCTGGGCGGTGGAGGCCCCCCGGCCGGAAGGGGTGGGCCTGGCCCAGGCCCTGGGGGTGGAGCTGGGCGCGGCCACCGGGGTGGAGACCGAGCTGGCCGCCTCGGCCCTGAAGCCGGGGGCGGGAAAGGAGGCCAGGTGATGCGGCGCGTGCTCTGGGCCTGGGGGTTGGTCTGCTGCCTGTTGTGGGCGGCTCCTGCAGCCGCAGCCAGCCGGGGCGACACCTTGGCCGCCCTGTTCCCGGACGGACTGCAACTGGCGCGGCACACCTTCGCCTCCCCCCCGGTGCAGGTGAGCCTGGGGGTGCCCCTGCCGGCGGAGTTGGCCTTCACCATCGCCCTGCCCGCACCGGACTGGTGCCGGGTGGGGCCGGACCTGAGCCTGCAGCCGGCCCAGCGCCTGGCCGGGTTCGTCTCGCCCCGGGGGCGCGACTTCGGGGTGATCGAAGTCATCAGCCGCCAACTGCAGGCCGAGGTGGGCCTGGCCGACTGGCTGCTGGCCATGCTGAGCCGCTCCGGGGTGGTGGTGCTCAAGAGCCGGTCGGCGGTGGCCGCGGGGGGGCCGGTGTTCGAGGCCCTGGGGGTGCTCTCCCAGGCCAAGGACGACAAGCGTCCTCCCACCCTGGTGCGGGTGGCGGTGATGCGCAGCGGCCAGCGGCTGTTCATCGTGCGCTGTCTGGCCCGCGAAGAGGCCTTTGCCGAGCTGGTCTATCCCTTCGCCGCCGCCACCTTGCTGTTCAAGCCCGCGCGGGTGAACCCGCCGACTCTGGTGGGCAACTGGCGCTACCAGTGCCTGACCAAGAGCGGGGTGTGCTTCCTGGGGCCGGCGCGGGGCCGGGCCGAGGTGCCCTGGGGCGGGCGGCCGGTGGAGGAGGCAGGCTTCGACCTGCAGCAGGCCGGGGTGATCACCGGCACTCTGCACGTCAAGGCCGTGAGCGGCTCCGAGGCAGCCTCCACCGGCTGCGAACAGCGCATCCAACTCCTGGCCCAGGACCTGGCCCGGCGCGGGGTCAAGGTGGACTGGATCAACGGCGGTATCGCCGTCAACCACCCCAACCTGGGCAGCGGCGGCTGCTACTACCGCGGCCGCGGCTTTCTGCGCGGGGAGGAGGTGGAGCTATTCGTCTTCTCCTGGAGCGGCCGCGGTCGGGCGGTGGTGGTGTGGCTGCTCAGCGTGGGCCAGCTCAGCAACCTGCCGGCCTGGATGCAGAACAAACGGGCCTTCGAGGTGGTGTGCCGCAGTCTGAAGCTCTCGGGCGGCTAGGACACCGGCCCATGCTGCCGTGGTGCGAGGGGAGCCCATTGCCCGCTTCCGGTCCAGGTGAGCCGCGGGCCTGCGGGGGGTGAGCCATGCGCCTGGAGTTTGCCGGCCTCAGCCACGTGGGCCGCGTGCGCAAGGAGAACCAGGACGCCGTCCTCCTGCTTCCGCGGGACACCGAGCCCTGGCTGTTGGCCGTGGCCGACGGCATGGGGGGCATGGCCGGGGGGGCCGAGGCCAGCCGTCTGGCCCTGGAGGTGCTGACGCGGGAGGTGTCCCGCGCCCTGGGCGAAGGTGATGCCTGGGGCGCGGCCTTGCGCCGGGCGGTGGAGGAGGCCAACCGGGCCGTGTGGCGCCGGGCCCAGGCCGAGCCCGCCCTGCGGGGCATGGGCACCACGGTGGTGGCGGCCCTGGTGGGTGGGCGGCGGATGGTGGTGGCCAACGTGGGGGACAGCCGGGCCTACTCTCTGCGAGGCGGGGAGCTGCGCCAGATCACCGAGGACCACTCCCTGGTGCAGGAGGAGGTGGCCCAGGGGCTGATCACCCCGGAGCAGGCCCGCACCCACGCCATGAAGAACGTGCTCACCCGCGCGGTGGGCGCGGGCGAGGAGGTGGAGGTGGACCTGTTCTCCCGGGAGGTGGCGGCGGGAGAAGTGCTGCTTTTGTGCAGCGACGGCCTGCACGGGGTGGTGCCCGACGCCGCCGTCCGGGAGATACTCTTGGGCACTCCCCGTCTGGAGGAAGCGGCGCGCCGCCTAGTGGAGGCGGCCAACCAGATGGGGGGGCCGGACAACGTCTCGGTGGTGCTGGCGCGGGTGGAGGAGGTGGACCCGGAGGAGAGCGAGCCGGGCACCGACACCCAGCGCCGCCGGGCCGCCCGGCAGGGAGGCGGGGGTCTGCGCGGCCTGTGGCGGCGGCTGGTGGGAAAATGAGATGGAGCGAGGGAGAGCGCGTCCTTGACGCCCTCCTGGAGATCGGGCTAAGATAAACTGTGATCTCCACCAACAGGGATCAGACAAGCTCAGTGGCCTCAAGTATGGGGGTTTCCATGAGTTTTCTGCGGCGTCTATTCAGCGAGCAGCGGGGCCAGACCACCACGGAATACATGCTGATCATCGGGGTGATCGTGGCCGCGCTCCTGGCCGCCGCCTACCTGTTCATCCCCCAGTTCCAGGGTGGTGTGCAGGAGCTGGGCGACAACGTGAAGAGCACCCTGGGCCAAGGCTTCAAGGGAGGCGGCAACTAGGGTTGCCGATCTGAGCTGGCGGCCTGCGGCGGGCCTCAGGCTGTGTGGAGGGTGCGTCCTGCAGGGCAGGAGGCGAGCAGCGCCTTGGGGCAGAGGAAGCGCCGGGGGTCGAGTGGGCTATAGGCTCTTGGCCTGCGAGAGTTGGGTGGCGTGGACGAGGCAGCCAGGTGGTTGTGGCTGGCGGGCGAGACCGCAGTATGGTGCCTGCTGGGGCTGAGTCTGGTCACCGACCTGTGGCGAGGTGCAGTCTATAACTGGCTCACCTTGCCGGCCATGGTCTTGGGTCTGATCTTGGCGGGCCTCCGTTTTGGGGTCGATGGGCTGATTTCATCCAGCCTCGGTCTGGTGATAGGGGGCGGGGTGTTTCTCCTGCCCTTTCTGCTGGGTGCGGTGGGCGGCGGCGACGTGAAGTTGATGGCCGCCGTGGGTTCGCTGGTGGGTCCGGTGTTGGTGCTCAAGACCGCCTTGTACGCCTGTCTGGTGGGAGGAGCGGTGGCCCTGGTGATGTTGGCTTGGCGGGGGGGGTTGGGTCGCAATCTGCGGGACCTGGCCGCCTTCTTCACGGCCCTGGTGGTTCCGGGCCAGCGTCCGGCGGCGCCGCGTTCCCTCGGCCTGCCCCCGATACCTTTTGCGGCCTGCATCGCGGTGGGCTTCGTGTGGGCCCGCTACTGGGACCTGCTGGCCCGTTGGGCCTGAACCCTTCCAGGGGAGGGGTACAGGCGCGGGACACAGGGCAGAAGGGACAGTGTTTCCCGAAGCCGCGGGGGGAGGGAGGACACCCCCAGGGAGACGGCGAAAGGGAAGCGGCGAGAGGGGGCGACGAGAGGGTCAAGACCCAAGGCAGGTGATCGCCACCCAAGGCCAGGGGGCGAGATGAAGGGCATACGGGGGCGAGTGTCAGGACAGAGGGCGCGCGGCGCCTGGTGGGGGCGCCTGATCCGCGACCGCCGCGGCCAGGTGGTGGTGGAGTTCATGTTGAGCCTGATCATCACCCTGCTGGTGGTGTTGGCCATCATCGAGGTCTGCACCCTGTGCACCGACCTGTTCCTCACCCGCTACGCCTCCTTCGTGGCCGCGCGCGGCTATCTGGCCCGGGCCGACTGGAAACGGGGCGGCTACGAGGCGGCCACCCAGTTGGTGATCAACAACACCGGCCGGGTCAAGGTGGAGGAGGTGGAGGGCCGAGGCGTACGTCTGTCGGTGGAGGTACGGGAGTTCTTCCCCATCCACACCCTGTTCAAGGACACCGACCGCACCTGGCTCATGCGCGAGACCTTCCTGGGCCGGGCTCCACGGTTCAGCGGGGACAACCAGCCCGACTACAGCGGAGGGGGCATATGGGAATGGTGAGGTCCGGCTGGGCCAGGCGCCTGGGACGCGACCAGCGGGGCCAGACCACGGTGTTTCTGGCCCTGAGCATGATGGTGCTGGTGATGTTCCTGGCCTTCATGGTCAACGTGGGCCAACTGGTCCACGACCGCATCCTCACCCAGATCGTGGCCGACAGTTGCGCCCTCAGCGGGGCCACCGTCCAGGCGGTGGGGCTGAACGAGGTGGCCGACCTGAACTGGGAGTGTCAGCTGCTCATGGACGAGCTGAACCAGGCCCTGTCGCTCAAGTTCTGGGACCGCACCGTACGCGACCTGATCGATTACTACGTGTTCTGGATGGACCTGAACCGCGAGCTGCAACAGGCGATGCTGCAGGCCTTCGCCATGCTCTCCCACGTGGCGGTGCTCAACACCGTGAGCTGGTACAACAAGAAGTACGGCAAGCAGTTCGCGGTGGTGCCCCTGATCCATCCCAAGTATCCCGGCTTCAAGCTCTGCCCGGTGGAGCCCTGGGAGGAGCTGATCCAGTGGGACCAGATCATCCCCTGCAGCCTGCCCTGCCCTCCGCTGCCCACCTTCACCTTCGGGGGCACGCGTTGGCTGCCGGCCATCGGTCCCTTCGTCAAGACCGGCGTACCCATCCATCTGGCCCAGGTCATCAAGGGCCGCACGCGCAAGGACGTGGAGGTGGCCACCTACTANCGGGTGATGGTGACCCGCGACGCNCACCCCGCCTTCGTGAACCTGAAGAAGTGGGGCTTCGACGTGGAGGTGCCGGAGATGTATGCCTTCGCCCTNGCCATGCCCACCGGCGGCAGCATCGACGACACCAGCCCCACCTACGTGGCGCGCCTGGTGCCCCTGCGTACCGCCTTCAACTACGACATCCCTTATCTCCCCTTCCGCTTCAAGTTCCGGCACTAGGGAGGGATGAGACGTGAGCAGGGCGGCACTATACAGCAGGCAGCGGGGGGGATGGCTGATCCCCCTGGGGCAGCGCCTTGCTCTTCTGCGGCGCCTGATGCGCGACCGCCGCGGGGTCTCCCTGGTGGAGACCATGTTCGCGGTGGCCTTCCTCACCTTCTTCCTGGTGGTGGCGGCGCAGCTGTTCTTCATCTCCGACCTGGCCACCTACACCTTGACCGCGGCCTACGGTCAGGCCCTGGACGAGGTGCGCGAGATGGACACCCAGANGCGCTTCGAGCTGCGCCACGAGGTGAGCCTGACCATGAGCCAGCCCGCGGTGCCGGGCATGGCGCACTGGGTGAAGTATTTCAATTTGTCCAAGACCCCGGGGGCCTACAGCGTCACCCGCGAGGTGATGATGGCCGGGGGCACCTACCAGGGCATCGGCCAGAGCATCTACACCTGGATCGATCCCTTCGGTCCCAACCACGGTGGCCGGCGGGTGCTGGACGTGCTCAAGGCCTTCGCCACCCAGCTCGACCTGGACCAGCTCCACTGGCCGGTGTGGGAGAAGCTCCTGGAGTACATCCTCAAGGAGCTGATCTGGGAGACCATCATGCACGCTTTGGACTATCTGCTCCCTCCGGGCACCCCGGACTGGATCAAGGAGATGATCGCCGAGCAGCTGGTGAAATACATCGAGGAGATCCTGCCCTCGACCTCCCTGGGTTGAGCAGGGGCCTGGGCCGGTGGTTAGCGAGGAGTCACCGCACGAGAAAGGGACGGAGCCGTGGCTGGTTCGATATTGGCAGGCAAGAAGGGGATCATCATCCCNCTGGTGTTGGCCGTGCTGGCGGTGCTGATCACCTACCAGTGGCTCAAGCAGAAGGAGCGGCAGCTCCTNCTGCGGGGTCAGCCGGTACCGGTCTTGGTGGCGGTGAAAGACATCCCGCGCATGACCAAGATCGACCAGAGCCTGGTGGCGGTGCGGCCGGTGCCGCGCCAGTTCCTGCAGCCCGGGGCTCTCACTTCGGTCAAGGAGGCGGTGGGCCAGGTGACCATCTCCCCCATCCTCAAGGGCGAGCAGATCCTGGGCACCAAGCTGGTGGCCCCGGGGGTGGAGACCGGCCTGGCCATCAAGGTGCCCAAGGGCATGCGGGCGGTGACCGTGGCCACCGACGACGTGACCGGCGTGGCGGGGCTGATCAAGCCGGGCAACTACGTGGACGTGCTGGGGACCTTCGAGTTCGGCGACGGCAAGAAGAGCGACCAGAAGAGCTTCACCATCTTCCAAAACGTCCTGGTGTTGGCCGTGAACCAGAGCGTGGGCCCGGAGAGCGAGGTGGCCCGGGCCCGCACCATGGCCGAGCGGGCCAAGGGCGGCGGTGGCGGGGTGACCGCCTTCCTGCGCCGTCCCCGCGCCAGCACCGTGACCCTGGCCCTCACCCCGGCCCAGGCCCAGGCCCTGGTGCTGGCCCAGAACACCGGGCGCATCACCCTCACCCTGCGCTCGCTGTTCGAGGGCCGCGGGCAGCAGCCCCTGGCGCCCTCCACCCTGAACTCGGTGCTGGGCATCCAGGAGAAGGTGATGTTCGTGCCCCGGCCCTGGCACGAGATCCGGGGTACGCGGGTGTTCCGCTAGACACGACCACAAGCGGGGCGCCAGACCGCCCCGACCAGCGAATTACGAGCATGGCAGGAGGTATGAGCATGAAACTGCGGCGAGGTCTTTGGACCCTGGTGGGCCTGGTGATCCTGGGCCTGTGTCTGTGGCCCGCGGCGGCGGGGGCCATCGAGCCGATCAACACCTACGTGGGCGAGTCCACCACCCTCAAGCTGCCCTACCAGTTCTCCAAGATGGCCCTGGGCGACCCCACCATCGCCGACTACGTGGTGCAGCGCAACGAGAGCGACGGGGCGGAGATCCTGATCAACGGCAAGTCCCCGGGCATCACCAACCTGATCGTGTGGGACATGCAGGGCAACCAGCGCGACGTGATCAGCATCAACGTGCTGGTGCGGGACGTGAAGGCCTACCTGCAGCAGATCAAGGCCATGATCGGCCACGTGGAGGGCCTGCGCTTCCGCCTNGCCGGGGGCAAGCTGTTCATTGAGGGCCAGGTCACCACCACCCGCGAGCGTGACCTGATCAACAAGGTGGTGGCCGACTCGCCCCAGGTGATCAAGCTGTTCACCCTGAGCCCCGTGAGCCTGAAGGTCATCGCCGAGGCCGTACAGCAGCACCTCAACCGTCCCACCATCAAGGTGCGCCCGGTGGGCCAGCGCATCGTGCTGGAGGGCGTGGTCTACAACGACCAGGAGAAGAAGCGGGCGGAGAAGCTGGCCCGGCTCTACTACGATAAGGTGGAGAACCTGCTGGAGGTGCGCAAGGCCGAACTCAAGCCCGGCTACGGCGAGACCATCCAGGTCACCGCCCACTTCATGGAGCTGAACAACGCCACCATCAGCGGCTGGGGCTTCTCCTGGCTGCCGGGCAGCGACTCCAGCGCCACCTTCACCCAGGGGGTGGGCAAGGGCGAGGGCTTCATCTCCGGCACCATCACCGGCGTGATCCGCAACCTGTTCCCCCGCCTGGCCACCCTCAAGGAGACCGGCGGCGGCCGGGTGCTGGAGACCTGCTCCATGAGCGTGCGTTCCGGGGAGTGGGCCACCTTCCACTCCGGGGGCGAGGTGGCCCTGGCCGTGGCCCAGGCCACTGGAGCGGTGTCCTACAACTACAAGGAATACGGCGTGTTCCTGAAGGTGCTGCCCATCGCGGAGGGCGACACCATCACCACCAAGCTGGAGGTGGAGGTCTCGGCCCCCACCAAGGCCGCCCCCGGCGGACACCTCAACTTCTCCAAGAGCAAGGTCACCACGGTGCAGTACTGCAAGAGCGGCGACTCCATCGCCATCGGTGGGCTGCTCTCCTACAAGCACACCAAGGTGTTCGACAAACTGCCCGAGGGGGCCAACGACGCCATCGTGCAGCTCTACTCCAGCGAGGAGTTCCGCAACCAGCGCTCGCAGTTCGTGGTGTTCGTGACCCCGGCGGTGCTCAAGGGCGGCGCGGCCGAGGCCCACATGGAGCTCAAGGGCATGGTGGAGGAGGCCTTCGAGGCCTACCAGGAGAACAAGCGCTAGTCCCGGCCGCAAGCGCCGACGGTATGCGACCAAGGCGGGACAATCCCTGCGCCGGGAAAGAAGGAGCGTCCCGGCCGGTGGTGTGACCGTGGTAGCCGGGGGAGTGACCCTCCCCCCAGGATTGGGGAAACGAGGAGCCCGTGAAGGCCGAACGCGGAGCGGTACTGGCCATAACCAGCGCCAAGGGCGGGGTGGGCAAGAGCGTGCTGGCGGCCAACCTGGCCGTGGCCCTGTTGCGCGAGACCCGCCAGCGGGTGGCCCTGCTGGACCTGGACCTGGCCGGCCAGCGGGACGCGGCCCTGGCCCTGGGCCTGCCCAACCCGCGGCGGGCGGTGACCGACCTGGCGCCGCTGTTGGGCTCCATGCCTCCTGCCATGCTCAAGGGCTACCTGGACACCCACAGCTCGGGTATCGCGGTGATGTGCGCCTGCCACCGCCGGGAACAGGCGGACGAGCTCACCCCCCAGGTCCTGCGCGACACCGTGGTGCTGGTCTCCCAGGCCTTCGACCTGGTGATCCTGGATTTGGGCACCGGCTTCGGCGAGCACAACCAGGCCTGCCTGGAGGCGGCCAGCCACATCCTGATGGTGCTCACCCCGGACCTGATGGCCATCAACCACACCCGCGCCGGGCTGGAGACCCTGCAGAGCCTGGCCTTCTCCGCCCACATGGTCTCTCTGATCCTCAACCGCCAGCGGGAGGAGGGTCTCAGCCCCAAGGTGGTGGGCGCCAAGCTGGGCCGCGAGATCGCCGGCAGCGTGCCCGAGGCGGGCGAGGACATGACCGCCAGCCTCACCCAGGGCCTGCCCTTGATGCTGGCCCAGCCCCGCCACCCCTTCAGCCGCGCCCTGGACGAGCTGGCGGCCTGGATGTGGAGCGAGGGCCTGGCCCGGCCCGGCGGAGCCCCGGCCCTGGCCGGGGCACCCGCCGCCGCCCGCGAGCTGACCCAGGGCCAGATCGACGCCATCAAGCTCAAGGTGCACGAGCGCCTCCTGGAGGAGATGGACCTGCGGCGCATGGACACCGAGGTCCAGAACGACCCCGCCAAGCTGGCCGAGCTCAANCAGGAGACCCGCAAGCTGGTGGACCGCNTGGTGGACGAGGAGGGNCAGGACATCCGCGACCGCCGCCTGCGCCAGCGCATCGCGGTGGAGATCGTNAACGANGCCCTGGGCCTGGGGCCCCTGGAGGAGCTGCTGGACGACCCCGAAGTGACCGAGATCATGTGCAACGGCCCGGACACCATCTACGTGGAGCGGGGCGGCCGCCTGGAGCTGACCGGCTATCGCTTCCTCTCCGAGAAGCACCTACGCGCGGCCATCGAGCGCATCGTGGCCCCCCTGGGCCGGCACGTGGACGAGCTCTCACCCATGGTGGACGCGCGNCTGCCCGGAGGCTCGCGGGTCAACGCGGTGATTCCCCCCCTGGCCCTGGACGGCCCCCTGCTCACCATCCGCAAGGCCGCCACCCGGCCGCTGACCGTGGAGGACCTGGTGCGCCTGGGCTCGCTGAACCAGGCCATCGCCGAGCTGCTGGAGTGCTGCGTGCAGGCGCGGCTCAACATCCTGGTCTCCGGCGGCACCGGCAGCGGCAAGACCACCCTGCTCAACGTGCTCAGCTCCTTCATCCCCGAGGACGAGCGCATCGTGACCATCGAGGACTCGGCCGAGCTGATGCTGCGCCAGCGCCACGTCTGCCGCCTGGAGAGCCGNCCCCCCTCCCTGGAGGGCACNGGCGAGATCACCATCCGCGACCTGGTGCGCAACGCCCTGCGCATGCGGCCGGACCGCATCGTGGTGGGCGAGTGCCGCGGGGCCGAGGCCCTGGACATGCTGCAGGCCATGAACACCGGCCACGACGGGTCCATGACCACCATCCACGCCAACAGCCCCGAGGACGCCATGCGGCGCCTGGAGACCCTGGTGATGTTCGCNGGNCTGGAGCTGCCCAGCCGGGCGGTGCGCGAGCAGATCGCCAGCGCCATCCACGTCATCGTGCANCAGAGCCGCCTGCCCGACGGCTCCCGCCGCATCATGAGCATCGCCGAGGTCACCGGCATCGACGAGGACGAGACCATCATGCTGCAGGAGATATTCTCCTTCCGCCAGACCGGACTGGACGAACAGGGGCGCATCAAAGGCGGGTTCGAGGCCACCGGCTTCATACCCACCTTCATGACCACCCTGGAGGAAAAGGGGTTCCGCGTGCCCCACGAGATATTCATGGAGTCGTACCTGTGAAGGGAGAGCCGTGGTGCAAGGGGCGGTGAGCAACATCCTCATGCTGGTGCCCGCGGTGGTGGTGGGCGCGGCGGTGTACCTGTTGGCGCGGCGCTTCCAGGANCGGGTGGGGGACCGCCTGAGCAGCCTGGCCTACGCCGACGCCGAATACCTCTACACCATGGGCGAACGCATGTTCAANGACTGGCCCCTGACCCGCTGCCGCCAGGCGGTGTGGCTGGGCGGGCTGTTGGGNCTGGNCCTGGGGCTGCTGATAACCTGGCAGTTGGCCTGGCCCACCCGCATCGTCAGCGCCGTGGTGCTGGGCTGGCTGGGCATGCGCCTGCCGCGGCTGCTGGTCAACCTCATGCACCGGCGCTACGTGGAGCGCTTCCAGGACCAGTTCGTGGACGCCCTGGTCATGATGTCCTCGGCCCTGCGCTCGGGCCTGTCGCTCAACCAGGGTATCGAGCTGGTGCACGAGGAGATGCCCGAGCCCACCAGCCAGGAGTTCGGCCTGGTCCTGCGCCAGAACCGCATGGGCAAGAGCATCGACGAGGCCCTGGCCGCCATGAGCGAACGCATCCCCAGCGAGGACCTGGCCCTGTTCGTCAACTCGGTGCTGGTCCT
>MTPE01000456.1 GCA_002011835.1 Desulfarculaceae bacterium JdFR-95
CCGGGCTTTAGCCCCAGGTAGGAGGCCGCCCGCGCCGGGCCTCCGGGGCCGGCCACACAGGCGGCGCAGGCCGCCGCGGCCGTAGCCAGGAATCTGCGCCGGGACAGAGACATGGTAACCGCTCACCCGGCAGAGGCCGGGGCGATGGTGAAATCGTCCCGGGCCGGCCGGGGATGACAGTCTCGCCCGCTCGCCTTTGGGGAGAAAGTGATATGGTTCCTCACGCGCACTACAACCGGGATACCGAGACCCTCAATCCCTCCCGTATCCCGTTCCATATCATCTTTCCCCCAAAGACGACGGAATATCATACCACCTCCTGGGCCGACGGCCGGGGTGACAATCCCAAGCTGCTCTCCCCCCGCCATTTGCCAGATGAGCCCTCAGAACACCAAGGCCTGGAAACAGCTCAGCCGGGCGCGGGACGAACGCCAGGCCTGGGAGGGCAGGCCGGCCTTGCGGCACACGCCCTCCAGGAAGCGGCGCCGGTCCCAGCCCCACTCCACCGGCACCTGGGGCAGCAGCAGCCCCCGGCGGCCGTCCATCTCGATCATCAGCCCGTCGCGGCCCACCTGCACCTGCTGCGGCCGGCAGGGGTGCAGGGGGGTGAGCACACTGATCTCCAGCTCCAGGTCGCCCAGCTCCTCCGGGGACACGGGCCGGAAACGAGGGTCATGCAAGGCTGCGGCGCGGGCCATCTCCACCACCGCCCGGGCCAGGGGCCAGCGGGCGGCGATGGTGCCGATGCAGCCGCGCAGGCGGCCGTGGCGCTTGAGGGTCACGAACACCCCCGCGGGCCGCTTCAGCACCGGGTCGTCCCGGGGCGGGGTGGGCAGGGGCCGGCCCCGTACCGCGGCCTCCACCGCCCGGCGGGCCAGATCGCGTAAGAGCCGCCGGCGGGCCGGGTCCAGGCCCCAGGACTGGGCCGCGGGCTCTGCCGGGGAGGTGGAGCCGGCCGGCCCCACCAGGGCCGCAGCCAGGTAACCCACCACGCGGCTGCGGTCGCCGGAGACCCGGCTGCTGTCGTCCCGGGCCAGGATCACACCCTGCTTGGCCCCCAGCTCCCGGGCCGCGAACATCACCGCCATGACCGCCTGCAGGCCGCAGGCCTCGGCCCGCCGCTCCCTCGCCGCCCGCCACAGGCCCTCCGGGTCCAGGGCCTCCACCCGCGCCGCCACCACCTCATCCAGGCGCCGGGCCTGGGCCTGGGGGTGGAAGTGGCTCAGGTCGCTGGAGGCGATCAGCACCACCGGCCGCCCCCGGGCCACCTTGGCCAGGGCATGGCCCAGGCGCCGGGCGCTGTCCAGCCCGGGCGGGCCGGTGAGCACCGCCACCAGCCTGGCCTGGGGCAACACCAGCCTGAGGAACGGCACCTGCACCTCCAGGCAGTGCTCGGGCAGGTGGGCCTGGCGCACGAAGCGGGCGCCGGCCAGGCGGCTCAGCTCTCCGGCCAGCTCCGCGTCCACGGCCATATTCCCCAGGGGGCAGGCATAGGCGCCCCGGGGCCATATGCTGGGGCGGCGCAAAGGATAGTGGTGGCTGGGACCCACCAGGATCACGCTGCGGGGCCGAGGCTCATGCCGCGCCAGCAGGGCATAGGCCGCCGCCGCCACCCGGCCGGAGTAGATATGGCCCGCGTGGGGTACGATGAGGGCGTAGAGCCTGCCCTCCACCCGGGGCGGGTTGGCCGCAGCCAGCATGGTCTGCAGGGAAGCGCGAAGGACTTCTTTCTGTGCGGGGTACCAGGTACCGGCCTTGGCCGCGGGCCGGAGATAGTCCTGTGTCCCTGCGGCGGCGGTGGCCGCCAGGGTGAGAGCCAGCACGAGCATTGTCAGACGGCGGAGCATAGGGTTTCATCTCTGGTAACCCGCCCTACTAACCCAGCTTATGCTCGGCGAGGGGGGCGGTCAAGGGCGGGGGTTGTCAAACCCCGGCGGTTTGATATAATCCAAGTGCGTCTCCGCGCGGCGGGGGCGATTTTCGCGCCCGTAGCTCAGCTGGACAGAGCGCCGGACTACGAATCCGTAGGCCGGGTGTTCGAATCACCCCGGGCGCACCAGAAAAAACAAGGGGTTAGGCCGGAAGGCCTAGCCCCTTGACTTTTGCCGGCTGGAAATGGTTGGAGATTATGCCCCCTGAAGCCCTAGTCGGCCATTTGATTTGGCAAAAACGGCCATTTATTTTGGTAAAAAATTTTTGGCCGTTTTTCACAGATTGTGCCCTTGTGCTCATTCTGAAGCGCCAATATTTTGGCACTTAAGGGCATAAAGGGTAGCCTCACACCCCTGTTCAAACCTCCTTACAGTTCCCGATAGACCTTGAATTCCGCCGGCCGAGCCAAGCGGAGGCGGTAGGTGGTATCGCCGGACAGTCCGAAGTGGAGCACCAGGAAGAAGAGGCCCAGGAGGAGTATGCCCAGGATCAGGCCCTTGGAGGCGAGCAGGTTCTGGGCCAGGGCGCTCTGGAAGGCCAGGCCGGCGTGGGCCAGGAAACGCTCCACCCACTGTAGGCCGCATACTCCATCGCAAGTCCCTCCAGCACCTTCGGAGACAGGTCTTTCTCGAAGCCTAGGAAGGTGGTGTCCCAGGAGCGGGAGTGAGGTCCGGCGTTGACAGGGGCGTCCGCGTTGGACTAATCCTTCATTGAAGGGAAGGGGATCCGCCCATGGCCTCCGGCGGGTCCGCTTCCCTGTTGCGTACCCGTCGGGGGGCGCCTCCCGAGCGGAGGTGACGGAACGTGCGCTGGTTCTGGTTCATCCCCTTGCCATTGGCGCTGACCAGTGGATGGCTGCGTCAATTTGCCCTCCGTGCGCCTTGTGCAGGTTGCGTCAGATGGCCTTGGCCTGCGCCTCGGTGGTGACTTCCGAACCCAGACTCCTGTGCATCAGGTGCCCGTCGGGATCCCGCCAGCGGACATACCGACGTTCACCGCACAAAAAGGCCCCATGGGGCACCCCGCTGGGCTCAGGTGGGATAATTCCACCATATTCGTAGATCCTGAAATAAGGATCGCGCTTGTTTTAGGATGCGGCGTTATCAAACAATGTTTGTTCACAGACCCAGCTCCCGAGCCAGACAAGCCGCAGAGGCCTCCATGGCCGGATCACATGGCCGGATCATGCAAGGGAAGGCATGACCGGGGATATGTGGGGGCATGGCCGATGGCCGGACGCGGTTTTCCTGCGTCCGACCACCGGCCGTGGATCTCAGAAGAGACCGCTGATCGAGTTGACCAGACCTTGCTTGATGTACGGCAGCGCCTCCTGGAACTCCAGGTCCACGCGCCGGGCGAAAGAGACGATGCGCGTACGATAGCGCTTCCAGTGCGTCGTGCTGGCGGAGCGCTGCTTGATCCGGGTCTTGGCCGTGCCCTGCTTCAGCTCGGAGGAGAACACCTGGCTCACCGGTCCGGCGGTACGCTCCGAGATCTGTACGTCGGTGATGATGGAGTAGGTCACCACCTTCACCAAGGTGCCAGCCAGGGTCTCGGCGGCTCCTGCCGCCACGCCGCCCACCACGGCGCCCCGTACGGGTCGGCTCCCGCCCAGGAGGGCGCCCGCCGCAGCACCCGCCGCCACGCCGCCGTAGCCCATGGCCAGGTAGCGCTCCAGGGCGGTCTGGTCAATGCGCCCCACCTGCAACACGTTGGCCTGAAGGAGGTAGTGGGCCTTGCGCGGGTCTTGGACCACCTTGTAGCCCTTGGCGGCGATGGCCGAGACGATCTCCGGCTGGAGGTCCAGCGGCTTGTCGGAGGTGTTCCGTATCTGGACGAAGACGGTCCTCTGCTCCGGCGGGACGGGGTCCAGGAAGATGGTCGCACTCATCTTGGTCTGGACATCGAGGTCCTTGTAACGGATGGCCGTGGTGACGGCCGCACAACCGGACAGGACCAGGCAGACCGACAGGGCCAGGACCAAGTACATGCTGCGACAAACGTGGCGATCCCCCCTCATCTTCCGTACTCCTCTCCTTTCCTTGGGACGAAGTTCTGGGCTCGAATTACAGGACCGTAACCTCTTCGGGCGGCTCATGCTGCAACCAAGGCGATGATGTCAAGCGTAATCTTCGGAGGTCCAGTCGGGGGCCATCTAGTGCTCCCAGTGGGAGTCCAGCGGTAGAGAAGCCCTGGAAGTGGCGTGGTTGGATGGCGCTTCCGCCTTGCCTCGGAACGGGTTCCTGCGCACACTCGGTGCAGGTGGGGGACGGAGGATGCTTCGAGATGCGAAGTAATCTCAGTATGTACCAAGTACCACACCGGGCGAATCGCTGGTGAGGTGATGCTCTACCTTCACGGAAGCGGACCCGCTCCTCGACGCGTCNATTTTAGGGGCGTCTGGGCCCTAGGCTCGGAATTCTTCATGCGTGCCGCGTATCCCGATTTCAGAGAGATTGGCGCTCCGGACGGCCGCTGGGTCCCGTGTACAAGCGAGCCTCTGACCTTCGATGATACCGGGACCAGTTTTCCGACCATCGACCGTCGCGACAGCTTCTTACCGGATTTCCGCAGACGGGGCGCGTAGATAGGAGGAAGGGCCAAAAAACTCGTGATGAACGTCGTGAATATTAACATGTACGTGCTGATTTTGTTTTGTATGTATCGATAATAATTGTATTATTCACACGAAGGAGGGACAGTTATGAGATCGATCAAGTTGGAAGATAGAGCCATTGGGGCAACTCGAGAGCTTGTAAATAAATACACTACAAGAGACGGGCTCAAACAATTGCTTTTGGATGCGGGAGCAAAAAGTGATCGTATTTTGCGAATTTGTGTCACTAACAATATGAGATCCCCACAATACAAATCTAAGACTACTATATTAAATGAGGGGTTCGATTCTATTTATGAAGACTTCGAAAAAGAAAAAGCCGACAGGATATTGCTCGAAATGGTAAGAATCATTTTTTCACGGAATGATGTCGATGAAGAAGATAGGCAAAAATTAGCTTCCGTTCTCAAGGATTGCNGAATAACCCTAGAGGAAATCATAGAACCGATGAGAAGCGTGATGGTTAGTTTTGCAATAGATTNATCAGAAGCCGCCAAACTCAAAGAGGTTCATGAATTGCTCAAGAAGGCTTTATTACGGAGAACCGTTGACCCGAGTGGGGCAATAACCGCAGCGGTTTCAGCTGTGGAATCCGTTTGCCGGGAGATTTTATCAAGACTCGGTATTCCAGAACCAGGCTCAAAACAGCTCCCTAAATATCTTGTCGAATTACGGAGAAAAACAAACCTTGAAAAACTTATTGGCACTGTAAAGAATGGAGAAAGGCTACTAAAGGCTTTGTCAAGCCTTGCGGAAAACTCGTACCAAGTCGCTCATGAAGCCGGCGATCGCCACGCCCATGGAGGCGGTAGGCAGCAACCTCCTGAGTTTATTGCGGATATGCTTGTAGCAAGTTCCTGTGCGCTTACAATCGTTTTGGTGGGAGCGTTAAGTCGTAATGAACTGAAAGCGAAAGGCTAAACAGGGAAAAACATCTCATGAATAATGACGAGCGCTTGCCTTATCTAAGACACAATAATTACGTAAAAGGAGGTAACCGATGAGGAAATTTTTGCTGACCATTCAGACCTCTTTGTTGCTTGCATCAATTCTTGTATTGGCTCAAGTTGGTATTGCATATTCCCAACAAAGAAGGGTGTTGTCGAGTCCAAACGGACGATATGTCTTTGGACAGATTTCTGATTTTCGTTCGGACCAATTTCTACTCGATACGAAAACGGGACGTTTGTGGGGGCTAGTTGTCGATAAAGAAAAAAAATAGAAAGTTAGAGCCTATACCCTTTCTCCAGATATGGGGAGGTGAATACCTCCTTCCTAATTCTGAAAGCGAATTGAAAGCTTTAAAAGCTCTTTTGATAAAGAAAAGAGAGGAAAACATTAGAAAAATATCAAAAAACGATAAGTTGCGAAAGGATCGGTCACTTGACCACGATGCGATTTGTATATACTTGAACACTTGATGTCAAAATATGAAGCTGGGTTGACCAGTCGAAATGTGATTACTTGAGTGTCTACTGTAAAGTGAGACCCAAAAAGGACAAGTGTACCCATCCTACCCGTACTCTGATCGCCCACCTCACCTCCCCATGGGCCCGAAGGAGGCCCCTCTGGAGGTGGGCATGGCCGAGCTCCAGACCCACTGCACGGCGTCCTTGGAGGCGTCCTGACCCGCCCTGGCGTTCGCATTCGCCACCAGGGACACCACCATGCGGTTCGCCTCCCGGCGCAGCTCCGCGGGCGTGGCGCCGTACTCCGCCTGCAGCGAGGACAACTGCTCGATTTCCGGCGCAGGCTGTCGCGGTTGGACTGCACTGGGTCTTCTCCAGGACCTTGGCGTAGGTGTCCAAGGCCTCGACCAGTATGCTCCTGATTGCGCAGCCGGGCGTCGATCTCGGCCAGGCGCATCAGCATGCCTCGGGCGGCCTCCTCTCCCAGCCAGCGGTACACCTGGGCCACCTCGGCCGGGGTGCGGTACGATTCTTCCCGGGTACCCGGAGCGCGCACCACCTCCGAGGACGCGCCGGATGGGTTCAGACGCCGGAGTCGTCCCAGCACCCGCTCCAGGTAGTAGGCGTAGAACCGGCGCTCCTCCTCCCGCGCCCGGACGGCCGGGCCCCCGCCCTCCAGGACCGGTCTCTCGCGCCGGAAGTCCACCCCGCCCGCCCTCACCGGCGTGAGCGGCCACATCGCCGCACATAGGGCAGCAGCACCACCTTCCATGACGAGCTCCTCTGTCTCCAGACTAGGCGGCCGGCCTCCGCCCTAGACTGTGGAGAAAAGAGAGCCGCGAGGGAGGGCAGCGCCATGGCCGACCTGCAGATGCTCATGCTCAACGAAGGGATGACCCTGGTGGAGAGGAGCGCCGCCTGGCTCCTGGAACAGGTGGAGTGGCTCCGGGCCCGGGAGGACGAGGAGGGACGCCGGGCGGTGCTGCACAACCTGCGGGAGGCGGCGGACAGGTTCCAGGACCTGGTCCACCGCCTGGAGGCCGCGGCGGCGCGGATGACGGCGAGCGATGAGGTGTATCCTTCAACACGCCTCCCTGTATCCCGGGCTACACCAACAAGGCCAGACCCGTCTTCCTCGTCCTTCCTGACGACCCACCGGAGCTCATCGCGGCCACCTGGGAGGATTTTGAACTAGGACTTTCGCATGAACCCGAGCTCCACGGATCTCACCAGCTTTTCGGTCATGGCCGGTACGGTCAAGGTTTCCCCGGTTGAAGATGCCTGCTGGGCCGGGCAGCTCCAGGATGGTGTGCTCGCAGTTCCGAGAAGTGCCCCCTCTAGATCTGCCCGGGCTGTAGTGCATCGGATACCAAAGCCCACAGCAGGTGAAAGAAGCAGCCTGATCTGTATTAGGGGGTCATTGCACCTGCTTCCGTGGCCCAGGCAGCGGGAGCCTTCGCCCCAATCGCTGTCCAATGGTTCGCGGGCTTTACTACAATTCTCGGAGCCCTCTGCACAGACTGTTCGGCACCAAAGCTAGACCCCACGGGCGTCCAAGCCCAGGGCCTGACGTTTGCGTTCGATGTGGGTGATGAGGAGCTGGGCCGCCTTTTCGGGATCTGGTTCTACGGCGAAGGCCGCTCCCACCACGTCGTTGAGCCCTTCGGTGAGCAGTTTGACCACGTTGGGGCTGCCAGCCACCGGCGGCAGGGGTCCCAGGTGGGTGAAGACTCCCGAGGCCACGAAGTAGCAGGCGATGGTCACCGCCTTCTCCGAGTACCACTCCGGGGCGGAGCCGGCCACGGGCAGGTCGCTGATGTCGCAGTCCAGGGCCTGGGCCAGGGCCGAGACCAGCACCAGGATGCGCACGTTGTCCACGCAGGAGCCCACGTGCAATACCGGGGGGATGCCCAGGGCGCCGCAGACCTCCTTCAGGCCCGGACCCGCCTGCTCCAGGGCCTGGGTGGTCTTGAGGCCGCCGCGGGCGGTGGCCACGGAGACGCAGCCGGTGTCCAGCACCAGCACGTCGTTGGCGATCAGGCGGCGGGTCAGGCCCAGGTGGCCGTAGTCTTGGCGGATGCGGGGGTTGTTGCAGCCCACGATGCCCACGGCGCCGCGCACCTTGCCGCTCTTGATGGCCTCCAGCAGGGGTCCGGCGCTGCCGCCCATGGCCTCGAGCATGGCCTCCACGGAAAGGCCCGAGAGCACAGGTTGGGGCTCCACCGGGATGGAGACCTTGTCCGGGTCGCGGGCGGTGAAGTTCTCCACCGCCTGGCGCACCAGTTCCACCGCCTGGTCCATGGCGTTGTGGGGGTGGAACTCCACGTGCTGCATGCCGGGGAACTTGGCCTTGTCCGAGGTGGAGATGAGCTTGGTGTGGTAGCAGGCGGCCACGTCGCTGATGGCGGGCATGATGCACTGGTAGTCCACGATCATCATCTCCACCGCGCCGGTGACCAGGGCCAGTTCGGTGGTGAGGTGGTTGCCGGCCATGGGTATGCCGTGGCGCATGAGCAGTTCGTTGCCAGTGCAGCACACCCCCACCAGGTTGATGCCCTTGGCGCCTTTCTCCTGGGCCAGGGCCAACATCTCCGGCAGGGAGCAGGCGGCGGTGACGGTCTCGGAGACCACCGGGTTGTGGCCGTGGACGATGATGTTGACCTGGTCTTGCTTCAGCACCCCCAGGTTGACGCTGCCGCTGACCGGTTTGGGGATGCCGAACAGGATGTCGGAGACCTCGGTGGCGATCATGGATCCGCCCCAGCCGTCGGACAGGGCGTTGCGCAGGCCGTGCAGGAGGATACTGACCCAGTCGTTGTCCACGCCCATGTGGGTGCGGTGCATCATCTCCGAGGTCTCGCGGTCGATGCCCCGGGGGGAGATGCCCAGCCGGTCCCACAGTTGGCGCCGGGGTTGGGGTGCGCGGGCCAGGAGGGTGATGCGTTCCTGCTTGCTGCCGTAGTCCTCCAGCATGGCCTGGGCCAGCTCTCCCGCCAGGGTGAGGTCGTCCTTGCCTTCGGTCTCCAGGCCGTATTCCGCGGCCACGCGGCGGAGCTTTTCCGGTTCCTTGATCGTGTAGCCGGGGGCGCGGCCCTGGGCCACCTGGGCCAGGACCTTCACCAGGTCGCGGCCGTGGTCGGAGTGGCTGGCCGCGCCGGCGGCGATCATGCGGCCCAGGTTGCGGGCCACGATGATGTCCGCGTCCGCCCCGCAGACTCCCTTCTGGGGGCCTTCGCCGAAGGGATCGATGCGGCAGGGGCCCATGACGCAGTTGCGGCAGGACAGGCCGGTCTCGCAGAAGCCGCAGGCCGGCTGCTGGGCGGCGAAGCGGTCCCAGACCGTCTCCACGCCCTCGCGTGCGGCCTTGGCCAGCATGAGCTGGCCGTCGCGGGTGACGGTGTATTGTTCGAACTTCTTGTCCGTGGTGCTCATGGTTTCACACTCCCGGGTTGGCAGAGGGGCCGCTTCAGCGGCGGTTCATCTCGGCGGTGGCCTGCTTCAGGGCCCGCAGCAGGGACAGGCTGGCGGGCAGGTCCTCGGCGTAGGGCACGGCCTCCAGCACCAGGCGGCTTATGCGGTCGGTCTGCCGTTTCAGGGCCTGGTCGGGCTCCTCGAAGGTGAGGGCGCGGGTGAGGCAGGCCTCCACGCAGGCGGGGGGCAGTCCCTGGGCTTGGCGCTGGTCGCAGTTGTCGCACTTGACCGCCACCTCCTTGCCGGGCGGGGCCTGGAAGGTGGGGTGGAAGCGCAGTACGCCGAAGGGACAGGCCATGGCGCAGGAGGCGCAGGCGATGCAGCGGTCGGGGTCGATGAGCACGGTGGCGGTGGTGGGGTCGCGAAAGATGGCCCCCGGCAGGCAGGCGGCCATGCAGGGTGCGGGGTCGCAGTGGCGGCAGCGGTTGGGGAATCCCCGGCCGGAGGGTGTGACCCCCACGTGGATGCGGGGCCGGGGTCTGGGTTCCTCCTGCAGGGCGCCGACCAGGTTGCGGCTGGCGGAGTGGGCCACGGCGCAGGCCAGCATGCACTGCAGGCAACCCACGCAGCGTTCGGGGTGTATGATGACTTTCTTCATGCCAGGTCCTCCTCTTGGTCCTGCCAGTCCGGCTCAGGGGAGCAGGCTGGCGAAGTTGAAGGTGGGCTCCAGCAGGCGCTGGGGGTCCACCTCCAGGGGAAGGCCGCGTTGTATCAGGGCCAGGAGCACCCCGCCCTGTTCCACCCTCCCCAGCAGCACCATTCCCACCAGGCGCTGCCGGTGCAGCACCAGGCGGCGGTAGGTCCCCCGCCGGGGGTCGCGGTGGGTGAGCACCTGGTAGTCGTCTTGCCGGGGGGGATTCACCAGGCCGGCGGTCATCAGGTCCAGGGTGAAGATGCGGATCACGTTGCGTCCCAGGGAGCCCCGGTAGACCACGGGACGGCCGGCCAGGTTGGCGCCGGCGATCATTCCCTGTTCCGCGGCCACCGGCCAGATGGCGTTGACCCAGGGCTGGCCCCGCACCAGGTCGCGGGCCTGGGCCACGTCGCCCGCGGCGTAGACCCCCTCCAGGGAGGTCTGCAGGTGCTGGTCCACCAGGATGCCGCTGTCGGTGCGCACCGCCTCGGGGGGCAGGAAGTCCACCGCCGGGCGCACCCCCTTGCCCACCACCACCATCTGGCAGGCCAGGCGCTCTCCGTCCGACAGCTCCACCGCCTCCACCGCCTTGCTTCCCAGGAAGGCGCTGACCTCTACTCCCACCCGCACCTCCAGGCCGTGTCGCTCCAGCTCGCGGCGGATCAGGGCGCCGGCCTCGGGGTCCACCTGCTGGGACAGGGGGTGGGGGGAGCGGATGAGCATGGTCACGGCTATGCCCTGGCGCAGCAGGGCGTAGGCGGCCTTGAATCCCACCAGCCCGCCTCCCAGGACCACGGCCCGCTTCACCCCCGGCAGGTGGGCGCGCATGGCCTGCACCTGGGCCTGGGTGCGCAGGCAGAAGATGCCCGCGAGTTGGTGGCCGGGGGCCTCCACCGTACGGGGGTGGGCGCCGCTGGCGATGAGGAGGCGGTCGTAGGCCACCTGCTCCCCCCGGTCGGTACGCACCCGCGCCGCCTTGGGGTCCAGCTCCACCACCCGCTGGCCCACCAGGGCCCGCACCCCCAATCGCCGGTAGAAATCGGGAGGGCGGATGGGCAGCCGTTCCGGGGGGAGGGCTCCCTCCAGCACCAGGCTGATCAGGGGGCGGCTGTAGGGGGGGAAGTCCTCCTCGGCGATCAGGGTCAGGGGCGAGCGGGGATCCAGGCTGCGGATGGCCTCCAGGGCGTTGATCCCGGCGATGCCGTTTCCGATGACCAGGTAGGCGGGCATGGGCTTGTCCTCCCGGGCAGGGATGGGAGCGCACGGCGGAGCTGACCACCTAGCACACCTGTAGGTCTGGTCTCCGCTCCAGGGCAAAGGTTTTTTGACGAACGGTCGCAGGCGGGGGACGAGCGGAGCTCACTCCAGGCCCAGGACCTGTTTCAGGCGAGCCAGGCGCCGGCGGGCCAGGGGGATGGGGGGGATGTCGGGGCGGTCGAAGACCACCAGGTTTCGGCCGTTGGCCTCCCGGCGGATCTCCTGCACGTGGCGCAGGTTGGCCACGTAGCTCTTGTGTACGCGGAAGAATTCGGGGCCGGCGTGGCGTTCGAGGATGTTCTTGAGGCTGGCGTGGATGTGGTGCAAGCCCTGGGCGGTGCGCACCTTGCAGTAGTTGCCGTCGGACTGGAAGAAGTATATCTCGGCGGTGTCCAGGAAGTAGAAGCAGCCCCGCTCGTAGATGGGGAACTTGGCCAGTTGCACCTGTCCGCTGTGGGGGTTACGGTGGGCGCCGGTCTGGCGGGTGACGTCCACCAGGCTGGCCACCCAGTAGGCTTCGGGGTGGGGGGCGGCCATTTCCAGGCAGCTGACGCTGATCATGAGCACCTTGCCCAGCACGTCGATGATCATGGCCACGGGCAGCTCCTGGTCGGCGTGCCGGCACTGCGCCAGCAGGGCCCCGATCTTCTGTCGGCTGCGGGAGGGGTGGTAGTCGAACACCGGACGTCCCATGTCGGCGCGGTCCAGGTCCAGGGTGCGGCGGGCATAGGCGTTCATGCCCACCACCCGGTAGTCGGCGGACAACAACACCACGCCTATGGGGTGGAGTTCGGCTTCCAGGACCCTGCCTCCTGATTGAGGGTGGGAAACGCTAGCCTACCGACATCATACATCTTGCGCTCACCACAGAGTTGCGCCGCAACGCCGGTCGTCTCCGTCCAGTAGCAACCGTCGAAGACCATGTCGCTCGGCTCATTATAGTGCAACAGGATCTGCCGCATGATCGCCTTGCACGGCGCCTTGGTGTGATTAGGAGTGCGCTTCGTAAACGGATTCGTTCTTTTCCTCCTCGTCGCTGGTCCCGGCCAAGGGGCGGAGAGTATAGACTTCAGCTTCCTCGCTAGGCAACAGCACCCAGTCTCGTTGGCCACAGCGGACGATTGTTTCTGGATTCATGAACCCCCTCTTCCAACTCCCAACGTAGACACATGATCTCAATCCAAGCCCGTAAAGGCAAGGGCCTGTGGTGGAGTCATGCCCATCTGACCGGCCCGAGTTCAGGTGAATGCGATGGTAGGTCCTTTCCTGGTGTCGTGTCCTTCTCAGCCGACGGGGCCACGTTTGTCGCTAGGAAGTGTCACCCAGATTTGCTAAAATTTTTTGCCATTATGTGGCTGAAGCGGATCCGGTTGGGAGGGGAAAGGATGATGGATGAGCTTCTCCATACGCTGCGGGAGTTCGATGCTTTGCGGGATGATGACAAGGTGCTGACCCGCGTGGTACCGGGCCGTCTACCTGAATTTGCGCCGAGAACCTATCTGGACAGCTTTCCACCCGCTATCCGTGAGTCCCTGGCAAAGCAAGGCATTGATCGGCTCTACACACACCAGGCAGAAGCCGTGGACCGGATTCGGGCCAAGGAAGACGTAGTATTGGAGGCCCCCACGGCCAGTGGCAAGACGTTATGCTTCAATATTCCCTTGGCCCTTATGCTTCTGGAGGAACCGAATTCGCATGCGCTGATGATTCATCCTATGAAGGCCCTTTCAAACGACCAACGGCGTCAGTTTCATGACCTCGCGGGGCCTTTGGGAGAAGCGGCAGGGCAGCGCCTTGAGTCTTGGATCTTTGACGGTGATCTCGCCCCTGAACATCGCAAGCTACTCAAGGCGTCTCCCCCCGCAGTTCTGTTTACGAATCCCGAGATGCTCCATCAGAGCTTCCTGGGATGGCAGGAACA
>MTPE01000382.1 GCA_002011835.1 Desulfarculaceae bacterium JdFR-95
ACCCAGGCCATCGCCCGGGTGCGCCGCCTGGTGCCCTACATCAAGGTCACCATGCGCCACAAGCTCGACCAGCGCCTGGAGAGCGAGGCCGAATACGAGAAGCTCTACACCGCCGAGGAGGTGACCGAGCTCCTGGAGCAGGTGGTCTCCTACTACATCGACCCCGAGAAGTGCCAGGGCTGCATGATCTGCATGCGCCGCTGTCCCGTGGGGGCCATCGAGGGCGGCAAGAAGCAGATCCACGTCATCGACCAGGACAAGTGCATCAAGTGCGGCACCTGCTTCCATGCCTGCCCCTCCCGCTTCCAGGCGGTGCAGAAGACCCTGGAAGAGGCCGTGCCCCCACCCTTGCCCCCGGAGGAGCGGGCCATCGCCTGAGAGCCGCCGGCCAGGGCGGGCAGTGGGGCCGGAGAAGGCCGGCCAAGGGAGTCGAGGCGAGCGAAGGCGACGGACGAGGCCAGCGAAGGGAATCGGGGCGGGAAGGCGAAAAGGGCCAGACAAGGGCGCGAAGGGGGCTGGACCGAGAAGGCAGGGAGGCCAGGAGGGCAAAGGGGCCGAGCCGAGGAGGCAAAAGGCCGGGTACGAGAAGCCAAGGGCGCCGGCAGAGGGAGCAGGGCAGGGGCATCTTTGGCCGGCGTACCGGGAAGCGGAGCAGCGTTCGGTGCCGGCGCCTGCCCCCAGCACGGCGAAAGGGAGTTGAAGGCGGGCGGCTTTCCGCCTGTCCCACCTGACGGGGCCGTCTCCCGCAGGGAGGCGGCCCCTGGTGTGTCTGCACTCGGGTGGCGGTGCGTCCCATAGCGCGGCAAAGGGCTGAGAGGCCGGGGCCTCACCGCAGCCGGTCTAGGACGGGGCGTTTTCCCGCGGGGAGGCGGCCCTGGTTTGCCCCTGGGTTGGTGGCTGCGCGCGCCAAGGGCCGGAAGGGGGGCGCTGCTGCGCTGGGTACGGCGGGCAGGGAGGCCGCTGGTGCGGAGACGCCTCGTGCGTATCCTGGGGGTAGGCAGTGCGGTGGCGGTCAGAGAAAGTCGCTGCCGTCGGCCCCACTCGTGGCGCCTCCCTCTTTGCGGCGGAATCGCGGGTGCCGCGCGGCCGCGGGGAGATGGGGTCTTGGCCGAGGGATCGGGGGCCGGCGCTGGCTACGATCAGAGGTCCAGCTCCAGGTTGATCATGTCCCCTTCCTGGAAGCCCAGGCGGTGGAAGAACTTGAGCAGCTTCCAGTCGCGCCGGGTGACCAGGGTGTAGATGGAGGTGACCCCCATCTCCTTCAGGCGGCGGCTCATCTCCTGGAACAGACAGGGTGCGGGCGATGCCGCGGCGCTGATAGTCGGGGTCCACGCCGATGGTGTCGATCCAGCCCACGGTCTCCGGGATGCCGTATTCCCAGCGGCTCACCCCGCCCAGGATGAAGCCCACCACCTTGCCGTCCAACTCGGCCACCAGGGAGGCGTGCTGGGGGTGCTTCTCCAGCAGGGCTAGCTTCATCTCCCAGTAGCCGGGCCGCGACTGGCCCAGCACCTTGGTGTCAATCTCCGCGATGCGGGGCAGGTCGGCCTGGGTGATGGGTCGGATGGTCACCTGGGCGGACTCAGTCATCTTGCTCCCCCTTTTCCGCGGACGGGACGGCGTCGAAGATCACCTGGTCTTCGCCGCCGTTGTAGACCAGAAAGCGGCGGGCCCTGGCCCGGCCAATCACCACCATGCCCAGGTCACAGGCCAGCTCCAGGCCCATCTGGGTGACGCCGGACTTGGAGATCAACACCGGGATGCCCATGAAGGCGGTCTTCATCACGATCTCGGAGGTGAGCCGGCCGGTGGTGAACAGGATCTTGTCCCTGCCCTCGATGCCGTCCAGCCACATGCGTCCGGCGATGGCGTCGGCGGCGTTGTGCCGGCCCACGTCCTCCACGTACATGATCACCTCGGTGCCCCGGCACAGGCCGCAGCCGTGCACCGAGCCCGACTGGCGGTACACCCGGTTGAGGCCGGCCACGCTCTTGAGCAGGCCGTAGATGGTGGACTGGCGCACGCTCACCCAGGGCAGCTTCTGTTCGTAGAGCTTGTCCAGGGTGCAACTGAACAGGGTGCCCTGGCCGCAGCCGCTGGTCACCGTGACCCGCGAGAGCTTGGCCTCCAACTCCGGGATCCCCCGGCCATGGCGGGTGGTCACCTGCACGGTCTGGCGCTCCCAGTCCACCTCCACCGCGGCGATCTCCTCGATGCGCTCCAGCAGACGCTGGTTGCGCAGGTAACCCAGGGCCAGCTCCTCGGGATTGGTGCCCAGGGTCATCAGGGTGACCACCTCCTTGCCGTCCACCTTGATGGTCAGCGGCACCTCGCCGGGAATGGCCACCTCCTTGGCCTGGCCCCGGTGGTCGAAGACCTTCCAGTAGTGGATGGGTTCGCGTCCGGCCTGGCTGAGTCGGGGTAGGGAAGGACTGCTCGCTTTCATGTCGCTCCCGGCCTGGACAGAGAGGAGGGCGGAAGACCACTGCCTCTCTAAATGATAGACCTCCCGCCGGCGGGGGTCAAACCGCCGCGGGACGGGACGGAAGGCGGGGAGATGCTTTCCTTAGCCAGTTCCATAAGGAACTGAAGGCGGGGTGCAGCGGTTGGGCAAGGATCAACAAGGGTAGGCAAACCAATAGTTGCATACCTGTTGCATACCGGTTTTACCCCCTAAAACGCATCGAGGGCCTGGAGGCGGAAACCTCCAAGCCCTCGATTTTATTATCTGGTAGGCCGGACGGGATTTGAACCCGTGACTTCCACCGTGTGAGGATGGCACTCTCCCGCTGAGTTACCGGCCTTTGTCTTCGCTGAATCACCGCGGCTTCCGGCCTTTGTCCTTTCCAGGCCGCCGCGGTCTCTGCCCGTGCCCCCCTCGCGTTGGTCTTTTTACACTATCGTCCGCGTCTTTGCAACCCGCTATGAGACCGGCGGCCTGGCGCAGGGCCATGAGCTCGTTCCGAGTGAGAGGCCGGGCCGCGCCAGGGGGCAGATCACCCAGACGCAAGGGTCCCAGGCCCACCCGCACCAGACGCAACACCGGGTGGCCCACGGCCTGGCACATGCGGCGGATCTCGCGCTTGCGCCCCTCGTGGGTGACGATGCTCAGCTTGCTGCGGGCCTCGCTGGCGGACTTGAGATAGACGCGGGCCGGGGCGGTGGGCCGGGCCTCGCCGATGTCCACCCCGCGGCGCAGGCGTTCCAGGGCCGCGGGCGAGGGCCGGCCCTTGACCCACACCCGGTAGTGTTTGGGCACCTGGTAGCGGGGATGCATGAGGCGGTGGGCCAGTTCGCCGTCGTTGGTGAGCAACACCAGGCCCTCGGAGTCGCGATCCAGGCGCCCCACCGGGTAGAGGCGGGCGGCGCGGGCCTCGGGAGGCAACAGGTCGGTGACCTTGGGCCGGCCTTGGGGGTCGCGGGCGGTAGAGACCACACCGCGCGGCTTGTGTACCAGCCAGTACCGCCGCCCCTGGGGGGGAGGCAAGGGACGCCCGTCCACGGTGATACGCTGCCGGGCGGGGTCGGCCTTGGTGCCCAGCTCGCGCACCACGCGCCCGTCCACCGCTACCCGGCCGGCCAGGATCAGCTCCTCGGCCTTGCGCCGGCTGGCCACTCCAGCCCGGGCCAATATCTTCTGCAGGCGTTCCTGGGCCATGAACCTCGCGCCTTGCCGGGTCGGCTCATCCGTTCCGGGGGCCGGCCCTGGTCCTGGTCGGGAATGATACCAGCCGGGGCGTACTTGTCACGGGCGCTTCCGCCGGCGGCGCCGGGTGGAGCCGGCTCCGGCCCCCAGGTGTTCAGGCCGCCTGGGGGTCGGATTCGGGCGGTTGGTCTGGGGCGGCCGGCTCTTCCTGGGGGGGAGAGGGGTCCGTTTCGGGGTCCGCAGGGGTGGAGGAGGGCGCCTCGGGGACGGCGGTGGAGTCTGCGGGTGGGGCCTGGTTGGCGTCTTCTGCGGGCGGCGTGTCCTGGGAGGCGGCCTGGTCCGGGGCGAACAGGGGCGGCTGGGGTTGGCTCTGCTCTGGTGCGGCCTCGGCCGTCTCGACCGGAGTGTCACCCAGGAGCTGCTCCATCTCCTCCAGGGTGGGCAGCTCGCTCAGGTCCTTGAGGTCGAACACCTCCAGGAAGCGCTTGGTGGTGCCGTAGATGAGGGGCCGGCCGGGCAGATCCTTGCGCCCCACCACCCGCACCAGGCCCTTTTCCATGAGCATGCGCAGCACGCCCGAGACCTCCACCCCCCGGATGCGTTCGATCTCGGCCTTGAGCACGGGCTGCTTGTAGGCGATGATGGCCAGGGTCTCCAGGGCGGCGCGGGACAGTCGGGTCACCTGCTGGCGCTTGAGGCGGCGCAGCCAGAAGGCCATCTCGGGCCGGGTGCGCAGGCGCCAGCCTCCCGCCACCTCCACCAGCTCGAAGGCCCGGTCCATTTCCTGGTATTCCTGCTGCAGTTGGGCCAGGGTCTGCTCCACCTGTTTGCGGTCCTCGGTCTCCAGTACCGCGGCGATCTGGGCCGGGCGCAGGGGCTCCTCGGCGGCGAACAGCAGTGCTTCCACGATACGTTTGAAGTCGCCACTCACGACGCGTCGTCCTCCCCAGGGGGATTGAAGAATATCCGCAGCACCCCCCGCCCCGGTGATGCTTGGTCTTCCTGTTGGTAGACCCGCACCAGGCCCACCCGCACCAGCTCCAGCAGGGCCAGGAAGGTGACCACCAGCTGCGCCCGGCTGCGGTCTTGGTCGAAGAACTCGGCGAAGCTGAGGGTTTGACGCCGGCGCAGCAGGTCCAACAGCTGGCTCATGCGTTCTTCCAGGCTGATCTGGGCCGGAGGCAGGGCCAGCTCCAGGCGTTCGCCCCGGGTGGCCAGCAGGCGGCGGAAGGCGTCGATCAGGTCGAACAGGCTGGCGGCGATAACCTGTTGGTCCTCGCCCGCGGCCACGGCCTCGGCCACCTCGCGGCCCCCCTCGCCGCGGGGGAACACGTCCCGTCCCAACCAGTGGCGCTGCTGCAGGTGTTCGGCGGCCTGTTTGAAGCGCATGTGCTCCTTGAGCTGGGCCACCAGGTCGGCGCGGGGGTCTTCCCCCACCTCGTCTTCGTCCGGGGCGGGGCGGCTGGGCAGGAGCATGCGGCTCTTGATGTGGGTCAGGGTGCTGGCCATGACCAGGAACTCGCCGGCCAGGTTGATGTTCAGCTCCCGCATCACCTCCAGGTATTCCAGGTACTGCCTGGTGATCAGGGCGATGGGGATGTCGTAGATGTCCACCTCGTTCTTGCGGATGAGGTGGAGCAGAAGGTCCAGGGGACCCTCGAATATCTCCAGCTTGACCGGCACGCTCATGGCGATGGCCACCTCCCGGGCGGGCTGAACTTTCGCCCCGCCCCTGTTTACCCCGCCGGGGCCGGGTAGGCAAGCCTGTTGGGCGGGGTCGGGGGAGCGGTAACTAGACACACGTAGAGCCTCAGGGCGCGCTCGGCTGGGTGGGGGTGAGGCCGGGGGCTGGCCCTAGCCGGTCCAGGGCAGGAGCCAGGCCACGATGTGGCTGGCGGGGTAGAGCACCAGCCAGTGGATCAGGTCGGGGAAGCCGGGCAGCCAGCCGGGCAGGAAGATGAGAGCCAGGAGGATGGCGAAGCCGTAGCGCCGCCAGGCCAGGTAGCGCTGGGCCAGGGGCGGGGGCATCAGTCCGGCCAGGATGCCGGAGCCGTCCAGGGGGGGCAGGGGGATGAGGTTGAAGAAGGCCAGCACCACGTTGATCTGCACTCCCAGCTCCAGCAGGCGGCCCAGGTAGAGCTTCCAGTCGGCGTAGGCGGCGAACAGGCCGGTGGCGATCAGCCCGTTGAGGGCCAGGGCCAGGACGGCGGCGAAGGCCAGGTTGGAGGCCGGTCCGGCGGCCGAGACCCAGATCATGTCGCGTCGGGGGTCCTTCAGCCGCCAGGGGTCCACGGGCACCGGCTTGGCCCAGCCGATGCCGGCCCCGAACCAGGCGGTGAGGAAGAAGACCAGGGTGCCGGCCGGGTCCAGGTGGCGGAAGGGGTTGAGGGAGACCCGTCCCCGGCGGTAGGCGGTGTCGTCGCCGCGCAGGTATGCCACCAGGCCGTGGGAGGCCTCGTGTACGGTCAGGGCCATGAGGATGGGCGGGGCCAGCAGGACCACCTTGAGCAGGAATCCGAGTAACCAACTCAGCATGGGTTCTCCATCAGGAGGAAGGTACATCGCCGAAGGGGTGCCCTTCGGGATATTCCCGGCTCATCCGGCAAACGCCGGGGATGAAGAAGATTCTGCACTCGTCCTGGCCAGGAAAATGACATGAGAAGGGAGACCAGAGGGAGTCATGTCCTCGGTATTGTCGGTTGTAGTCCAAATGAGGGACCATATCATTTTCCTGGCCAGGACGACGAAATATCATCTCATCCCCTGTACTGCCGGCCGGGGTTGCAATCCCGAGACGCCTCTGCCCCCGCCATTTGCCGGACGAGCCATATTCTATCGTGCCGTGGTGATCTTCGCCGGTGGTTTCAGCCTGTCGTCGGCAGCAGGTCGCCGAACTCCTCTGCCACCAGTCGCATCTCGTCGGCCTTGCTGTGTACCTCGCCGTCCAGGCGCGCGGCCAGCAGCCGGTCCAGGATCTGTTTGAACTCGGGTCCGGGGGTGAAGCCCATCTGCTTCAGGTCCTCGCCGTCCAGGGCGGGGCGCACCTGGCGCCAGGAGGTGAGGTAGTGGCTGACGCCCTTCTTCACCCACTCGCGGGTGGTCTTGGCCATGATGAACAGCTGGTATTCGGGCTTGAGCCCGCTGAGCAGGCGGTGCACCTGCGAGGGTCGGGGCCGGCGGCGCTGCATCTGGTTGAGGGCGTAGAGGGCCTGGCGCCGCATCTGGCGGATCTCGTTCTGCAGGCGCGGGGCCAGGGCCAGGCGGCGGCAGAGGGCCATGAGCCCTTCTTCTTTCAGGCCGTCGGCCAGGGCCAGGAAGTAGATCAGCCATTGGCGCAGGGGCTGGTCCAGGAAGGACAGGCGATACCAGGCCAGGGCCTCGTCCACTTCCGCTAGGAGCTGTTGGTGGCGGGCCTCCAGTTTGAGTTCGGGGTGGAAGGCGGACAGGAGCTTCAGCTCCTGCAGGCGCAGCAGGCAGGCCGCGGCCCGCTCCTCGTTGAGCATGGCCTTGAGCTCGGCGAACAGGCGGTTGCCGCTCAGGCGGTCGAAGGCCGCGATCTTGATGGCGTTCTTGATCAGTTGCGCGGTGAGCTTGCCGATGCGGAAGCCGAAGCGCTGCTCGAAGCGCACCGCGCGGAACACGCGCGTGGGGTCCTCCACGAAGGACAGGTTGTGCAGCACGCGGATCACGCCTTCCTTGAGGTCGCGCATGCCGTCGAAGAAGTCCAGCAGTTGGCCGAAGCGGTCGGGGTTGAGGGTGAGGGCCAGGGTGTTGATGGTGAAGTCGCGGCGGTAGAGGTCCAGCTTGATGGACGAGCCCGCCACCACGGGCAGGGCCGCGGGCGAGCTGTAGTATTCCATGCGGGCGGTGGCCACGTCGATGATCAGGCCGTGGTGGAAGATGAGCTTGGCGGTGTTGAATTTCCGGTGTTCGCGCACGCGCAGGTCGTCCCGGCCCTCGGCGAAGCGGCGGGCGAAGGCGATGCCGTCGCCCTCCACCACCACGTCCAGGTCCAGGTTCTCCTGGCGCAGGATCAGGTCGCGCACCGAGCCGCCCACCAGGTAGAGCTGGTAGCCCATGTCCTGGGCGGTGCGGCCCATCTCCTGGAGGAGGTCGAACACCTCCCGGGGCAGGCGTTCGCGCATGAGGCCCTTGAGGCTCTTCTGCCGGGGGCGGGGTTGGCCGCCGCTCTGCACCGGGCGCTGGTGGACCAGGGGTTTGTCCAGGAGCACGTGGAGCAGGTCGGTGCGGGTGATCACCCCCACCAGGCGNCCCTGGTCCATCACCGGCACCAGGCGCTGGCGCCGGCCGATGAGGGCCTCCTCCACCTCGGCCAGGGGGGCGNCCGGGGCCAGGGTGCTGACCTTGCTGTCCATGTATTCGGTCACGGGCAGCTCGTCCAGCTTGTGCAGCAGGGCCCGCTCCACGGTGGAGCGCTCGATCACGCCCAGGACCTCGTCCCCACGGGTGACGGGCAGGGCGTCCAGGTCGTAGCCGGTGAGCATCTCGTGGGCCTCGCGCAGGGTGGTGTCCGGATCCACCGCCACCGCGGGGCTGGTCATGAGGTCCGCGGCGGTGCGGCTGGGGTTGATGCGGGTCTGCAGCACCGAGTGGAGGCGTTCGCGGGCCTCCACCAGGGTCATGTCGCGCAGGGTGGCGCTGGCCGCGGTGGGGTGGCCGCCCCCGCCCAGGGCCTGGGTGATGAAGCCCACGTCTACCTCGGGCAGGCGCGAGCGCGCCACCAGGTAGATGCGTCCCTCCATGCGAGCCAGGGCGAACAAGACGTCCAGGTTCTCCATGTCCATGAACTTGTGCACCAGGACCGCGAAGTCGGGCAGGTAGCGTTCGCGGCTCACCTCGCTGATCACCACCTTGACCCCGTTGACCACTACCTCCTGGGCGGAGTGGATCAGGTCGTTGAGCAGACCCACCTCCTCCGCGGTGATCTCGCGGGTGAGAAGGGAGGCCACCAGCTTGAGGTTGGCGCCCTGGGTGCGCAGCCAGGCCGCGGCCTGGTAGTCCTCGGGGGTGGTGGAGCCGAAGGTGAAGGAGCCGGTGTCCTCGTAGATGCCCAGGGCCAGGATGGTGGCCTCGTCTTCGCTCAGGCTCACGTCCCGCTCCTGCAGCAGTCGGCTCAGGATGGTCACCGTGGCCCCCACCGGGCGCACGATCTGATGGTCGGCCTGTACGTCGCCGTCGCTGTCGGGGTGGTGGTCGTAGGCGTGTACCTCCACCGCAGGGTCGTCGGCCAGGCGGGCCAGGGCCCCGATGCGGTGGCGCTGGCGGGTGTCCACCAGGATCAGCCGCCGCACGCGCGAGAAGGGTACGTCCTTGACCTTGGCGAAGTTGTAGAGGTAGCAGACCGACTCCACGTAGAAGTTGCGCAGGTTGCGGTCCTGGGAGCCGGGGAAGACCAACAGCGCCCCGGGGTAGAGCTTGGAAGCGGCCATCATACTGGCCAGGGCGTCGAAGTCCGCGCCGATGTGGGTGGTGATCACGTCCAGGTCGCGCTGGGAGGGGTCTGGCTGGTTCATGCCGCGGTTCCTCGTCCGGCTACTGCTTTTTTCGGGTTCATCCGGCCAGTGGCGGGGGGAGAGGCACCTTGGGATTGCAGCCCAGGGCGTCAACACAGGAGACGGGATGATATTTCATCGTCTCTGCCCGGAAAACGACATGGTTCCTCACTTGGACTCCAACCGGCGTGTCGAGGCCATGAATCCGTCGGGTGTCCTTTTTCATATCATTTTCCGGGCAAAGACGAGCATACAATCTTCTTCATCCCCAGCCGGCCCCGTCAAGGCTGGCCCTTGGCCACCCTGGTTGGGCTCACGGCCTTGACAGGGCCGGCTGGGGATGCTTTTGCCGCCGCCCCGCCATTCCCCGAATGAGCCCTTTCGCCTGGGACCTCGGCTTGGTTGTCGGCTCCTGGGGTTCTGTTCGCCTGGGTTCGGGCTCATGGGTTTGTTATACCGTCCCTGGTGGCGGTGGTCACGGCTTAGCTCGCCGTCGCAGCACCTGGCCCAGCTCGTTCAGTTCGGGCAGGCGCATGAGGCGGGCCAGGGCCAGGTACACCCCTGCCCCGCAGAGCACCGCGGCCAGGGGGCGCGCCACCCGCCGGGTGAGGCTGTCCGCCCCGCCCCAGGGGAGCAGATAGCACACTGCCAGCACCGCCAGGCACATCACCCCGCTGGCCAAGAGCATGCGGCCGCAGGAGGCGGCCAGGTGCTTCAGGCCCAGGGGCCCCAGGCGCCGCCGCAGGAGCCACAACAGCCCGGCCAGGTTGCAGGCGCTGGCGGCAGAGGTGGCCAGGGCCAGGCCCACGTGGCGCAAGGGGCCCATCAGGGCCAGGCTCAAGGCCACGTTTATCACCAGGCACACCGCGGCCACCACCACCGGGGTCTTGGTGTCCTTCAGGGCATAGAAGGCCGCCACCACCGCCCGCACCCCGGCGAAGGCCCACAGCCCCACGCCATAGCCCACCACCGCCGCGGCGGTGGCCTGGGCTGCGGCCAGGTCGAAGCGCCCCCGGGTGAACAGAAGCAGCACCAACGGCCGGGCCAGCAGGATCAACCCCACCATGGCCGGCAGGTTGATGAACATGGTCAGGCGCAGGCCGTAGCCCAGGGTCTCCACCAGGGCGCGGTGGTCGCGGTCGGCGGCCTGGCGGGAGAGACTGGGCAGGATGGCGGTGGAGACCGCGATGGCGAAGATGCCCAGGGGAAACTCGATGAGGCGGTCGGCGTAGTAGAGGTAGCTCACGCTGCCGGTGGGCAGCAGGGAGGCCAGCACGGTGTTGATGAACACGGCCAGTTGATACACCGCGGCGCCGAAGGCGGCCGGCAGCATCAGACGCAGCACCCGGCGCAGGGCGGGGTTGCCCGGCTGCCAGGCCGGGCGCAGGCTCACCCCCCGCGCGCGCAGGAAGGGCACCTGCAGCAACAGCTGCGCCGCCCCGCCCAGGATCACGCCCACGGCCAGGCTCATCACCGGCGGCTCCACCCGCGGGGCCAGGGCCACGGCGCAGGTGATGAGGCTCAGGTTGAGCAGCACCGGCGAGGCCGCGGGGGCGAAGAAGTGGTCCAGGGAGTTGAGCACGCCCGCGGCCAGGGCGGTGAGGCTGACGAAGAAGATGTAGGGCAGGCACCAGCGGGTGAGGGTCACGGCCAGGCGGTAGGACTCCCCCCCCGGGGTGAAGCCCGGGGCCATGACCCGCACCACCTCCGGGGCCCAGACGATGCCCGCGGCACACACCGCCAGCAGGGCCAACGCCAGCAGGCCGAAGGTGCTGCGGGCCAGGAGCATGGCCTCCTGGCGGCCGCGGGTGCGCAGCAGCTCGGTGAACACGGGTATGAAGGCGATGGTGAGGGTGCCTTCCGCGAACAGGCGCCGCAGCAGGTTGGGGATGCGGAAGGCCACGAAGAAGGCGTCGGCCGCCGGCCCCGCCCCGAAGAAGTAGGCGATCACCAGATCGCGCACGAACCCGCCCACTCGGCTGGCCAGGGTGGCCGCGCCCACCACCCCGGCGGCCCGGGCCACCTTGTGTTTCTCCTGCGCCTGGTCCATGCCGGGTTCTGTCCCTTCCCTTCCGCGCCTGTTGGCTACCATCCCCCCGGCGCGGGGTCAAGCTCGGCGGCGGCCCATCTCGCCTCTGGGAAAAGCGCGGTCAACCCTTGACAACCCCCCGTCCTCCCGATAGATAGTTTACGCGGCTGCCGCGCGGGGGGGAGGGCGGCCAGGGTGAGTGAGCAATCGGCCCGCCTCGCCGGAAGGGGGAGAGGGCCGCGAAGCAAAAGGAGTAGAGACGGTGGCCAATCATCCTTCTGCCATGAAGCGGGCCCGGCAGAACGCCAAGCGCCGCGCGCGCAACCGGGCCTACCGCACCCGGGTGCGCCGGGTGATCAAGGCGGTGCGCCAGGCGGTGCAGGCCGGTGACGCCGAGGCCGCCCGCGAGGCCCTGCAGCGGGCCATTCCCATCATCGACAAGGCGGCCAGCAAGGGGGTGTTGCACTGGCGCAACGCCGCGCGCAAGGTCTCCCGCCTGAGCCGCCAGGTGCACGCGCTGTCGGCCTCCTAGTCCGGCATTAGTTTTCCGGGCCAAGCATCTCGCCCTCCGTGGGGTTCACCTTCGCGGGGGGCGATGTGTCCTGGGGCGAGTGGCGCCGGGGCCCGGGGCAGACGACTCCCTCCGTGGGGTTTTGGCCTCCGCGGAGGGAGACTCGTGTGGGTGGCCGGGGGGCCTTTCGCTTTCCGGGCCGGCCGTCTCACACCCCCGTGGGGGCTTCCTCTACGCGGGGCATTCAGGTGGGCGCCCGGCGCCGATCCCCGCGGCCCCCGCAGCCTTAGGCACACAGGCGCATGATCAGGCGCTCCACCACCACCCGGGGCGCGGCGGGCGAGGACTTGAGCGCCAGGTCGGCCTCCAGCACTGCGGGCAGGGCCGCGGCCAGTTGTTGGGCGCTTTCGCGGCGGGCGCGTTGGGTCAGGGTGCGGGTGGCCTGGGGGGGCAGGCGCAAGGTACGCTGCACCTGGGCCTGGTCGCCGCCGGCGTCCAGCACTGCGCGCACTTCCAATAGCTGCCGCCACAGCCGCGCCACCATGGCCACTACCCGCAGGGGGGGCTCGCCCAGGGCCTCCAACTGGGCGAAGGCGTCCAGGGCCCGGGCCAGGTCCTTGGCCGCCAGGGCGTCGGTGAGATCGAAGATACCGTACAGCCGGCCGCGTCCCACCACCTGGTGTACGTCCTCCAGGGTGATGCGGCGGCGCTGCCCCACGTAGAGGGCCAGCTTCTCCAGCTCCGCGTCCAGGGCCCCCAGGCCCAGGGGAGCCAGCTCGGCCAGCCAGGCCGCAGCCTCCCGGGTCAGACTCTTGCCCCGCAGCTTGGCTCGTCCCTCCAGCCAGGGGACGAGCTGGCGGGGGTACATGCGCTTCCACACCTGGAGCTTGCCCCGGGCCTTGAGCGCCTTGGCGAAGCGGGTGGAGGCGTTCAGGCGCGCGCCGGCGAAGACCAGGCAGGTGGTGGGGGCGGGGTCCTCCAGGTAGGGCAGAAACTGGTTCAGTTGCGCGGTGGTGTAGGCTTCGGTCTCCTGCACCACCACCAGCCGCCGCCGGCCCAGAAAGGGCAGGGTGCGGGCGCTCTCCAGCACTCGGGCCGGGGGGGTCTCGGGGGCCAGGAGGCGCTCGACGTTGAGCGAGGGGTTGTCGGCAAAGGCCGGCGAGGCCACGAAGGCGGCAACCCCCTGGGTCACCAGGAAGTCCTCTTCGCCGAACAGGCCGTAGAGGGGGCCGGGCTCGCCCTGGGCCACCTCGGGCCAGGGCAGGGCGTCCGGGGGTGGGGAGCCGGGGGTGGGGGGCATCTCT
>MTPE01000167.1 GCA_002011835.1 Desulfarculaceae bacterium JdFR-95
ACCCAGCCTCAGGCAAGGAAGCCCGGCGTCATGTAGCGCTGGTGGTGACGGGTGAGGATCAGCCCCTCCAGGCCCTGGGCCCGTAGCAGACGCACCGCCGCCGGCGGACGCAGCACGAAACAGGCCGTGCTCATGGCGTCGGCCAGGGCGGCCCGCAGCGCCCGCACCGAGGCCTGCAAGTCGGCCCAGGGCGAGCGGCCGGTGTGGGGGTTGACGATGTGGTGGAACAGGCGCTGGCGGTCGAAGTACACCTCGTAGTTGCCGCTGGTGGCCAGGGCGCCCGCGGTCATGGACACCACCACCTTGGGCCGGTCGGGGTGGTGGGGGTCGGCCACCGCCACCCGCCAGGGCCGGCCGCGGTCGTGGCCCGCGACCACGATGTCCCCGCCGGCGTTGATGAGCACGTTCTTGGCCCCCGCCGCCCGCGCCGCGGCCAGGCCCGCGTCGGCGATGTAGCCCTTGGCCACCCCGTCCAGGGTGACGGCCGCGCCCGGCCGGGTGAGCACCAGGCCCTTGCCGTCTTGACGCAGGGCACCCACTGCGGACAGGGCCTCCTGGATCTGCTTGCGGCTGGGCTTGTGTCCCAGGGCGAAGCTGCGGCGGTAGAGGTCGATGACAGGGGCCACGGTGATGTCGAAGGCCCCGCCGCTGATGCGGTGCACCTGCCGGCACAGGGCCAGCACCCGCTCCAGGTCCGGGCCCAGCTCGCGCAGACGGCCGCTCAGGTTCAGGTCGCGCACCGGGCCGCAGCCCTGGTGGCGGTCGAACAGGGGCGTGAGAGTGGCCATGCGGGCGAAGGCCTGCTCCAGGGCCTGTTGGGCGCGGGCGGCCGAGGTGTCCACCACGGTCACCGCCACCACGGTGCCCATCATCATGCGGCTGGCCTGGGCCACCCGCCAGCGGCGGTCCAGACGGGCCAGGCCGATGGCCGGCGAGACCAGGGGCAACCCGGCGGCGATGCCCGCACAGCCGGCCAGCTTCAGGAAGGCGCGTCGGTCGATGGCCTTGGGACGACTCATGACACTCACTCCTTGGGCACGGGCGTGCAACCCCGGCAGCCGGGGCGCTTGAGGTCCGGGGAGTCGGGTATGCGGCGGTAGCAGATCAGGCCGCACTGCAGGCAGCGCTGGGCCTCGCGCCGGGCTTCCTCCTCGGCCAGGCCCAGCTCCACCTCCTTGAAGTTGCCCCTCCGCTCGGCCACGGGCAGCTCGGGCATGGCCGCGCGCGGCTCCGGGGGCGGGGCGTCGGGGATCTCGGTACGGGTGCGCACCTGGCGCTTGGGGTCGGTGACCCAGTTGTCCGGGGCGGTCACCTCCTCCCCGCTCAGGAACAGGTGTATGCTGCGGGCGGCGCGCCGGCCGGTGCCGATGGCCTGTACCACCGTGGCCGCGCCCAGCACCACGTCTCCCGCGGCGAACACGCCCGGAATGTTGGTGGCCATGGTCTTCTCGTCCACCTCCAGGCTGTTCCAGCGGGTGCGGGCCAGGTCGCGGGCCAGCTCGTCCTGGTCCAGGAAGCCCAGGTCGGGGAACTGGCCGATGGCCGCGATCACGTTGTCACACTCGATCACCTGCTCCGAGCCCTCCACCGGCACCGGCCGCCGCCGGCCAGAGGCGTCGGGCTCGCCCAGCTCCATGCGGATGAACTCCAGGGCCTTNAGCCGGCCTCCCTCGCCGATGAGCCGGGTGGGAGCGGCCAGGAAGTGGAACTTGATGCCNTCGTGCTCGGCCTCCTCCACCTCGATGTCGTTGGCCGGCATCTCCGCCCGGGAGCGGCGGTAGAGCACGGTGACCTCCTTGGCCCCCAGACGCCAGCAGGTGCGGGCGCAGTCGATGGCGGTGTTGCCGCCGCCGATGATCACCACCCGCTCGCCCACCGGGGTCTCCTTCTTCAGCCCACGGTCGATGAGCATGCGGGTGCCGGGCAACACCCCCTCCAGGTCCTCGCCCTCCACGCGCAGGTTGCGGCTGCCCCAGGCCCCCACGCCCAGGAAGATGGCTTCGAATCCCTCCTCGCGCAGGTCCTTGAGGGAGAAGTCCACCCCCATGCGCATGTTGGTGCGCGCCTCCACCCCCAGCTCCAGGATGCCCTGGATCTCCCAGTCCATGATCTCCTTGGGCAGGCGGTACTGGGGGATGCCGTAGCGCATCATGCCGCCCAGCTCGGGCATGGCCTCGAAGATGGTGGGGGAGTAGCCCAGCCGCGCCAGGTAGTAGGCGCAGGTCAGCCCCGCCGGCCCTCCGCCCACGATGGCCACCTTGCGCCCGTTCTTGGGCAGGCAGAAGGGCTGGTAGCGCTTGCCCGAATGCATCTCGTAGTCGGCGGCGAAGCGCTTGAGGTGGTTGATGTTGATGGGCTCGCCCTCCAGACCCCGGCGGCAGGCGTCCTCGCAGGGATGGGGACAGACGCGGCCGATGCAGATGGGCAGGGGGTTGTGCTCCTTGATGATNTGCAGGGCGTCCTCGTAGCGCCCCTCGGCGATGGCCCGCACGTAGGCGGGGATGTCGATCTGGGCGGGGCAGGTGGCCTGGCAGGGGGCCAGGCACATGTCGGTGTCGTTGAAGCCCAGGATGCGTCGGGTGACCGAGGTGAGGCGGATGATGTGCTGGGGGCAGGCNCGCTCGCAGGAACCGCAGCCGGTGCACTTGTCCCAGTCCACNTGGGGCAGGTGGTCCTCACCTATGGTGATGGCGCCCACGGGACAGGCCCGGGCGCAGGTGCCCAGGCCCAGGCAGCCGATGTGGCACTCCTTGGGTCCGCCGGCCAGCAGCACGGCGGCACGGCAGTCGTTGACGCCGTTGTAGACGTAGCGCAGGTCGGCCGCCTCCAGGCCGTAGGTACACTGGGGTTGGGCCTTGTCCGGCTCGCGGTATTCCACCTCCACCCCCAGGATGGCGGCGATGTTCTCGCCGATCTCGGGCCCGCCCCCCACGCAGATGTTGGGCGGGGCCTTGCCCGCCACGATGGCCACCGCCGCGGCGGAACAGCCGGCAAAGCCGCAGCCGCCACAGTTGGACCCGGCCAGGGCGTTCTCCACCTCCTCCACCAGGGGGTCCACCTCCACCGCGAAGATGCGCGCGGCNGCGCCCAGGCCCAAAGCCGATATGAAACCCAGCCCGCCGATTGCCAACGCCTCGAAGAGCATGGTGGTTGTCTCCTGTTGCCGAAGTCCGCTGGTCTGTCCCTAGTTGACCAGGCCGGCGAAGCCGCTGAAGGCCAGGGCCATGAAACCGGCGGTGACCAGGCCGATGGCCGTGCCCTGGAACACCTTGGGGATGCGGGCCAGGGCGAAGCGCTCGCGGATGCCCGCGAACAGGATTAGGGCCAGGCTGTAGCCCACCGCCGAGGCGAAGGAAAAGACCAGGGTGTCCACGAAGCCGTATTCCTCGTTGATGTTGATGATGGCCACGCCCAGCACCGCGCAGTTGGTGGTGATCAGCGGCAGGAAGATGCCCAGGGCGCGGTAGAGCGCGGGCAGGGTCTTCTGCATCACGATCTCCACCAGCTGCACCAAGGCGGCGATCACCAGGATGAAGGCGATGGTCTGCAGGTACTCGATCTCCAGGGGCACCAGCAGATAATACTGCACCAGCCAGGTGATCATGCCGGCCATGGTCATGACGAAGATCACCGCCATGGACATGCCCGTGGCGGTGTCCATGCGCCGGCTCACCCCCAGGAAGGGGCAGTTGCCCAGGAACTTGGCCAACAGGATGTTGTTGACCAGGATGGCCCCGACGATGAACAGAGGATAGTCGCTCAGGCTCATGGCCTAACCTCCTAGTGCCGCCGCGTTTCCAGCCGCGCGCTGATCCAGTTGATCAGGGCCAGGGTGGTGCCCAGGGTGACGAAGGCNCCCGGCGCCCGCACCATGAACTTGAAGGGCGCNAAGCTGGACCACATCACGTGCATGCCCAGCCAGGTGCCCTCGCCCAGGATCTCGCGCACGCTGCCCAGGAAGAACAGGCTGATGGTGAAACCCAGGCCGATGCCCAGCCCGTCGGCGGCCGAGGCCGCCACCCCGTTCTTGCCCGCAAAGGCCTCGGCCCGCCCCAGGATGATGCAGTTGACCACGATCAGGGGGATGAAGATGCCCAGGGCCTGGTAGAGGGGGTAGGCGTAGGCCTGCATGAGCAGCTCCACGATCACCACGAAGCTGGCGATGATCACGATGTAGGCCGCGATACGCACCTTGCTGGGGATGAACTTGCGCAGCAGGGAGACCAGCACGTTGGAGCAGACCAGCACGAAGGTGGTGGCCAGGCCCATGCCCGCCCCGTTCTCAGCCGAGGTGGTCACCGCCAGGGTGGGACACAGGCCCAACACCAGGCGGAAGGGCGGCAGGACATCCCAGAAGCCTTTCTTGAACTCCTTGGCCAGACTCATGTCGCTTCCTCCCGCCTCACTGCACCATCTGCTTGCGGTACTTGGTGAGGATGTCGCGGGCCTGGTTCACCGCGGCCAGCACGCCGTTGGTGGAGAAGGTGGCCCCGCTGAGGGCGTGGATGCGGTCCTTGGTCAAGGGCTTGGCCAGGGACTGGCCCTTGAAGGGGTCGGTGAAGGACTTCTCCACGATGCGGGCGCCCAGACCCGGGGTCTCCGACTGGCTCACGATGGCGATGCCGGTGAGCTTGTCCGTCTTGAGGTCGATGCCCACCATCACCCCGATGTCGCCGTGATAGCCTTTGCCCGTGCCCTCGAAGGCCACGGCGAAGGTCTTGCCCCCCTTCTTGGCCGGGAACACCACCAGCTTCACCGGCCGGCCCCGCTTGTCCTTGCCCACCACGATGGATATGCGGTCCTTGATGGGGTCGTTGTCGTAGCCCGACAACACCGCCTTGACCGCGGGCTCCTTCACGTTCTTGAGCTTGGCGTACTCGATGGGTTCCTTGGTCACCTTGTGCACCAGGGCCAGGGCGAAGCCGCTGCCCGCGCAGATCAAGGTGAGCACCACCACCATTCTCAGTATCTCGCGCACCTTGTATCGCTCCCCTTGCCGGTTGCCTCGAACCAGTTGCTAGGCCGTGCCCTCGATCTTGCCCAGGACCTTGGGCCGGATGCGGTCCAACAGGGGCGTGGCCGCGTTCATCACCAGCACGCCGTAGAAGGCGCCGTCTACCGGCGCGCCCCAGGTACGCACGATCACGGTCATGAAGCCCACCCCCAGGCCGAACAGGAACATGCCCCAGGGGGTGACCGGACTGGTCACCGGCTCCGGGGCCAGGAAGAAGGCCGCGATCATCAGCCCTCCCGCCCCCAGGTGGAAGGTGACGATGCTCCACTGCTGGGCGAAGGTCTCGTAGCCCAGCTCGCCCAGGGTGGGGTCGGTGTAGGCGGCCAACAGCGCCATGCCCGCCGCCCCCAACAGCACCCCCAGAGGGATCTGCCAGGGTACGATGCGGCGTATCACCAGGTAGAGCCCGCCCAGCACCAGGGGCCAGGTGGCGGTGGCGCCGATGGCCCCCGGCACCAGGCCCCACCACAGCTCGCTGCGCGTGACCACCTCCAGGGTGCTGGGGTCGTCCTTGAGCATCATCAGCGGGGTCTCGGAGACGTACCACTCCGAGGACAAGGGCTGGTAGAAGGCGTTCATCTGTTCCGGCCAGGACAGGGCCAAGGCCACCCAGGCCACCAGCACCGGGTTCATGGGATAGCCCCCCATCCCGCCGAAGAACAGCTTGCCCACCACCACCGCCAGGGCGCCTCCCACCACCGGCAGCCACCAGGGCGCGCCCGCCGGCAACACCAGACCCATGAGCAGCCCCATCAGGGCCGCGTGCAGGTCGCCCACGGTCACCGGCTGCTTGGTGAGGCGCTGGGCCAGATACTCGGCCGCCACCGCCGAGGCCGTGGCCAACAGGATCACCATCAGCCCCGGCCCGCCGAAGTAGTACACCCCGAAGCCCACCGCCGGCAGCAGGGCCAGCATGGTCTCCAGGTGACGGGAGCGGATCGTGGCCCGCCCCAAGAGATGGGGCGAGGTGGACACGGTGAGAAGCCGGCTGCTCATTGCTCCATCCTCCTGGCCAGCACCTCGCTCTTGCCGAAGCGCAACAGATGCACCATGGGTCGTTGGGCCGGACACACGTAGGCACAACAGCCGCACTCGATGCAGTGCAACAGGTCGCGCTCGGCCGCGTCCTCGAACTGGCCGTACTCGCACAGCTTGCCCAGCTCGGTGGGCACCAGGCCCACCGGACAGGCCGCCACACAACGCCCGCAGTGGATGCACGGCTGGTCCTGGAAGGTCCGCACCGACTCCGCCGACTGTACCACCACCCCGTCGGTCTCCTTGGTCACCGGGGTGTCCAGGTCGAAGTGGGCGTAACCCATCATGGGCCCACCCAGGATCACCTTGCCCGGCTCCACCGGCAGACCGCCGGCGGCCTCGATCACCCGCGCGATGGGCGTGCCCATGCGCACCCGGAAGACCTGGGGCTGGGCCACGTCGCCCGCCACCGTGAACAGGCGGTCCACCGGCGGCCGACCCTGGCTGAGCACCCGCCCCACGTCCAGGGCCGTGACCAGAGGCTCCACCACCACCCCCACGTCGCGGGGCTCGCCGTAGGGCGTGGGCACCACCCGGCCGGTCAGCTTCTTGACCAGCAGGTTGTCCACGGCATAGGGGAAGTGGCGGCCGTCCAGGTGGGTGGTCTCCCACTCGTGGCGCGCGGCCAACTGGGCCACACCCGGGGGCTCCACCCCCGCGGGCAGCACGATCACCACCCGCCGCGCACCGGCGATGCGGGCCAGGGCCGCGATACCCAGGGCCAGCTCCTCACCGGCCTCGGCCAGGGCGGCCTGGTTGGTGACCACCGGCGGGTCGTGGTCCACTGCCTTCACGATCAGGGTGTCGATGGGCCGCACCACGGGAATGCCGGTCATGAACATGTAGGCCCGCGGCGCCATGGGAGGAGACAGGTCCACGTGCAGGGGCAGGCCCAACAGCCCGGAGCGGACCAGACCCGCTTCGCGCAGACGTTTCAGCAGGCGGGTGGGACGGGTCTTCTGTACCACCTCCACCTCGCTGAGGGTGGGCGGTGCGCCCTCCGCCTCCACCCAGGCGTCACGCCCGTCGTTGGCTATCACCACTGCCGGTACCCTCTGGCCTGCCGGGTCATAGGTCTCGGCAATGGCCTCCACCTTGCCGCTCACCGTGGCGTGTACCGCCGCCGCCTCGAACTCCTCGGACGCCCCCACCACCTGGCCCAACAGCACCTCCTGGCCGGGTTCCACCACCGGCTCGCACACGCGGCCCTGGTGCTGGCGCAGGGGTATGATCACTTTGTCCGGGGGGGACAGGGGTCGAGGGGGGGGAGGCTCCGGGGAACGGGGCAGGCGGACGCCCTTGAACAGACTCAAGATGCTCATGCCACTCTTGCTCCTCGGGCTAGCGGACGGCTGGCCTTCCGCCCAGAATATGGCGGGGCGGGGCTTCGTGAAGGTATTCGCAAGCTCATTCGCCTCATTCCCTCCCAGGGTGCCTGCGCTTCACTCTCACCCCGTTACGGCCAACACCATATTCACACGGGGGATTTGCAGACTATGGTCGCCGCCGGGTGTGATTCGGCTCACCACTATAAATCCCCTGGGGTTTACTGTCAACTTCCACGCGCACACCGGCGGGACGCTCACCCGTCAGGGGGGCCTTGCTCCTGACTGTGTAGTGTCCCAGAATCGGGGAGGCCCTGGCAAGCCTCCCTGGGTCCATTTCCCTCCTCCCTCCCTAGCGAGGCAACGAGACCACGAAGGTGGACCCCTGACCAGGCTGGGAGCTGGCGGTCACCTCGCCGCCATGGGCCCGCACGATGCGGCGGGTGATGGCCAGCCCCAGGCCGGTGCCGGGCTTGGACTTGAGCTGAGGGTCCTTGGAGCGAAAGAAGTCGTCGAAGATGAACGGGAGTTCGGCTGGAGGAATGCCCGGACCCTGGTCGCTGATCAGGATGTCCACCTGNTGGGGGGTGACCTGGGTGGCGANGGTCACCTGGCCACCCTCCCGGTTGTACTTCACCGCGTTAGAGACTATGTTGTAGAGCGCCTCCAAGAGGCTNTGTTCGTCCACCTCCAGGGTCACGTCCTGGGGGGGTGGGTCCACCTTCAGGGTCTGGCCCGCGGCCTCGGCCTCCAGGGCGGCCCGCTCGGCCAGCTTGTCGATGATCTGCTTGAGCTCCACGGCCTGTTTGCGCTGGGCCACGCCCTCCTCGCCGATGCGCACCATGTTGAGCCAGGCGTTGATGTCCTGCATCAGCCCGTCCAGGCGGGCCGCGGCGCGGGAGATCAGCTCCTTGTACGGCGCAGGCATGGGGCCCAACGACTCGGTGGCCGCCACCTCCAACAACTGGCGCACCGCAGCCAGGGGCGAGCGCATCTGGTGGGAGACCATGGTCACGAAGTTGGCCTCCATGCGCGCCTTCTCTTCCTTGAGCTTGTTGGTTTCCAGCTCCAGGAAGCGGCGCTCCAGGCCGCGGCTCACCGCCAGCTTCAGCTCGTCGGGGGAGAAGGGCTTGGCCAGGAAGTCGTAGGCCCCCTGCTTCATGGCGTCCACCGCCGACTCCAGGGTGGCGAAGCCGGTTACCATGATGCAGATGATGGTGGGATCGGTCTCGTGGACGGCCTTGAGCACCTCCAGGCCGGAGATGCCTGGCATCTGCAGGTCCACCACCACCAAGTCGGGGGGGTCGCTCTTGAGCAGCTCCAGCCCCGTCTCCCCCCGCTCGGCCAGGCTCACCCGATAGCCCCAGCGGCTGAGCAGCACCTTGGCCGAGTCGCGGGCCACCTCGTCGTCGTCGATCACCAGGACNTGGGGCTGGGCGCGCAGAACCATGGCCGCCTCGCCGGCCCTAGCCGGCCAACAGCTCGTCCACCTTGGCTAGCAGCACCTCGGCCGTGAACGGCTTATCCAGGTAGGCGTCACCCTCGGCCAGACGGGCCTCGGGCGGCACGTCGAAACGCTCGCCGATGATCTTCTTCACCGCCGAGACCATCAGCACCGGGATGTCGCGGTAGTCCATGTACTCCGGCGTGCCTCGGAGGGTGGTGGTCACCGAGAAACCCTCGTAGATGGAGTCCATCATGATGTCCAGGATGATCAAGTCCGGGTCCTCGGCCTTGATCTTCTCCAGGCCCTCCTTGCCGTCCGCGGCGGTGATCACCTCGTGGCCCGCGGCCTCCAGGATGGCCTTGTTGGCCATGGTGAAGTCGGGGTCGTCGTCTATGATCAGGATCTTGGCCATGACTTTGCCTCAGCGCGCTTTGGGGTTTTGGGGGACCCGGGACAAAACCACGTGGCAGAAACTTAAACCAGCCCCGCGGCGGTGTCAATCTCTAGAAACGATACAAGAACTCCTTGTGCGACTGGTAGCGCAGGCGCTTGAGCATGATGATGGCGTGGTAGGGCTCTCCGGCCAGGTCCACGCGGTAGTTCTCCATGATGGCCTTGAGCTCGAAACCCAGGCGCTGGAAGGCGGTGATCAGGCCCAGCTCCTCCACCGGCACCTCGGCCTTGAGGAACATCAGCCCCGCCTCCCCCGCCGCACCCGCCACCTCGCGCACCAGGTTGCTACCCAGGCCCAGGTCGCGGTAGGCCGGGTGCAGCACCACCTCCAGCTCGCCCAGGTGGGCGTGCGCCCCTCGTCCCGGCTGCAGGCTGCAGTAGCCCGCCAGACGCCCCCCCTCGGCCGGGTCCTGGGCCCCCAACAGGCGCATGCTGCCCGCGGCCAGGCCCTCCAGCCACTGCTGCAACACCTCGCCCTGCCGCAGGTCCTGGTTGAGATGGCGCAGGTCCTCCGCGGGCAGGGCCGCGGCCAGCTCCTCCAACAGCGGCCGGTCCTCCGCCGTCAGCCAGCGCAGGCCCACCTCGCGACCGTCGTTGAGCATCACCGTGGTGTGATAGGACCCAGCCACCACCCAACTCTCCCGGGAAAGGCTCACGCCCTTGGTAACACCGCCGCGCAAGCCTTGTCAACCAACGCCTCCAGAACCGCAAATAGGGGGCTTCCCCTTGGTCGGGACGCCTTTTCCCTTGACATCGACGGCGTTTGGCGTCTACATTCAGCCATAGTTATTTTATAGCTAGTTTGTAACTACGCGGTCCTTGGCCCGGCGCGGGGCCGTGGCGTCTCGCCGAGATCGAGCCCACAGGGTCGCGTTACCTGACGGCGGTCGTTGACACCCGGTTGGCGGAGGAGAAACCCATGGATAGACTGCTCAGCCCCACCAGCGGCAAACGGCACCTGCTGCTGGGCAACGAGGCCATCGTGCGCGGGGCCCTGGAGGCGGGCCTGGCCTTTGCCACCTGCTACCCCGGGACCCCTAGTTCCGAGGTGCCGGACACCCTCTATCGCCTCAAGAAACAGTACCCCGACAAGGTGCAGTACTACTTCGAGTACTCCACCAACGAGAAGGTGGCCCTGGAGTGTGGGGCCGGCGCCGCGGTGGCGGGCCTGCGCACCCTGGTCACCATGAAGCACGTGGGGCTCAACGTGGCGGCCGACCCCCTGATGACCCTGGCCTACACCGGGGTCAACGCGGGCATGGTCATCCTCACCGCCGACGACCCCTCGCTGTTCTCCAGCCAGAACGAACAGGACAACCGCTTCTACGCACGCCTGTCGGGCATGCCCATGCTGGAGCCCAGCAGCCCCTCTGAGCTCAAGGAAATGACCAAGTACGCCTTCGATCTCTCCGAGGAGCTCAAGACCCCGGTGCTGTTGCGCACCACCACCCGCGTCAACCACGCCCGCGAGCCGGTCACCTTCGGCCGTCTGGGCAAGGTCAAGACCACCGGCGAGTTCGTCAAGGCCCCCATGAACTACGTCACCGTGCCCGCGGTGAGCCGCAACCTGCACCTGCGCCTGCTCAAGGTCTACGACCAGGCCCAGGCCATCAGCGAGCGCTCGCCCTGGAACCGTATCGTGGGCCGCGGCAGGTGGGGCATCGTCACCAGCGGCGTGTCGGTCAACTACGTGCTGGACGCTCTGGACGAGCTGGGGGCCAAGAACCAGGTCAAGGTGCTCTGCCTGGGCCAGAGCTGGCCCCTGCCGGAGAAGAAGATCGCCCGCTTCCTCAAGAGCGTGGAGAAGGTCCTGGTGGTGGAGGAGCTGGAGCCCGTCCTGGAGAACGCCCTGCGCGCCATCGCCCAGGAGAAGGGCATCGGGGTGGAGATCGTGGGCAAGAGCCGCAAACACCCCGCCAAGTCGGTGGACATCGAGCCGCCCAAGTTCCTCTCCCGCGCCTTCGAGTACAACCCCCGCCTGGTGCGCCAGGCCATCGCCAAGACCTTCGGCCTGGACTACACCGCCCCCAAGCCGGTGAGCACCAAGGGCCTGCCCCCCCTGCCGGGACGGCCCCCCAACCTCTGCCCCGGCTGTCCCCACCGCGCCACCTACTACGCGGTCAAGGAGGTGGTGGGCTCCGAGGCCATCTTCCCCACCGACATCGGCTGCTACACCCTGGGTCTGCTGCCCCCCATCCAGATGGCCGACTTCCTCATCTGCATGGGCAGCTCGGTCTCCAGCGCCGGGGGGCTGGCGCGGGCCACGGGCAAGAAGGTGGTGGCCTTCATCGGCGACTCCACCTTCTTCCACAGCGGCATCACCGGCCTGGTCAACGCGGTGCACAACAACCACAACTTCACCCTGGTCATCCTGGACAACGGCACCACCGCCATGACCGGCCACCAGCCCCACCCCGGGGTGGACACCGCCAAGCTGGGCGACTCCACCACCCACATCGACATCGAGACCCTGGTGCGCGGCCTGGGGGTGCAGCACGTCACCACCATCAAGCCCCTCAAGACCCGCGCCGCCATCAAGGCCATCCAGGAGGCGGTGGACTACCAGGGCGTCAGCGTGGTGATCAGCCGCGAGCTCTGCCCCCTGTTCGCCCGCCGCGTGGCGCCCAAGCGCTACCGGCCCTTCCGGGTGGTGGAAGACAAGTGCAAGGGGCACCTGGACTGCATCAACAAGGTGGCCTGCCCGGCCATGTACCTGGAGGACGGCAAGGCCCGGATCAATCCCAACCTCTGCATCGGCTGCGCCCTCTGCGCCCAGATCTGCCCCGAGAACGCCATTCTGCCGGTCAAGGAGGCTTCCTGATGAAAACCCAACGCATCGTCAACGTAGGTGTGGGCGGCCAGGGGAACCTTCTGGCCAGCAACCTGTTGGGTCTGGCCGCCGTGGACGCGGGCGTGCCGGTCATGGTCAGCGAGATCCACGGCATGGCCCAGCGCGGCGGCGTGGTGGAGTCGGCCGTGATCCTGGGCGGCGCCACCAGCCCCATCGTGGCCGAGGGCGAGGCCGACATCCTGGTCAGCTTCGAGCCGGTGGAGACCCTGCGCCTGCTGGCCAAGTGCAACCGTGACACCATCGTCATCACCAACACCCGCCCCCTGCCACCCTTCACCGTGGCCATCGGCATGGCCCCCTACCCCGACGTGGAGGCCGGCCTCAAGCTGGTGGGGCGCCGGGTGGGACAGCTGGTGGCCTTCGACGGCCAGGCCCTGGCCGAGGAGGCCGGCAACCCCCTGAGCCTCAACATGGTCATGCTGGGGGCCCTGTTCGCCCGCGGCGGCCTGGAGGTGCCGGTACGCGCCATCAAGAAGATGATCCGCACCCACACCAAGGAGCGCTTCGTGCCCTCCAACCTCAAGGCCTTCGACCTGGGCTTCAAGTACGCCCAGGCCGCCTGAGTTCTTCAGGCTGGCACCTCGAGACACGGGCGGACCGGATGCAGCCCATCCGGTCCGCCCGTGTCTTGTCCC
>MTPE01000294.1 GCA_002011835.1 Desulfarculaceae bacterium JdFR-95
GGGGGGGGGGGGGGGTAAGGCAATAATCCGCGCCCTGCGCGACGAAAACAGATCGAGACGCAACGAAGAAGGCTACCTGGTTGTGATTCGTCGCGGAAGCGGGGCAAGCATACACTTCTTCCCGCCGTTGCGCCAGGAAAGCTTCCCCCCCTTTCTTGGCCGGCGTGTAGCCAAGCGGTAGTGTTTACTATTTAATAATAATTCTTTACTGTAAACGATTTATGTTTTGCNTTAATATAAGTCTGTTCCGGNCCTTAGTCAAGGTTCCCCGCAAAAATTTTTATGGAAAGTGTTCCTGTTTACTCTACAAATCCCGTTGCGGCCCGGAAAAAAAGGAGGCCGGAGCCCCTTCGACTGAAGGGATAGCTCCGACCCCCTGGGTGCGGTGCCTGTAATCACTCGAGGGGGTAACCGCCTTTGTCACTCACTACGTCGGCGATGGCGCGGCGCAGGGCGATGCCGTTCTGGGGCTGGTACTTGAGCAGCTTGCGCAGGCCGATGAGCAGCATGCGCAGCTCGTCGCCCTCGGCGCACATGGCCAGGGCCTCGTTGGCGATCTGGTGCAGGCGGGGGATGGTCTCGTCCACGTAGGCCGCCACCAGGTTCAGGTGGATGCGGGCCTTGTCCTCGCCCTGGGAGGCCAGGGCCTTGCGCGCCCGCAGGAAGCCGGACTCCATGGCGAAGGTCTCTATCACCATGTCGGCCACCCGCAACAGGATCTCCTGCTCCTGGGCCAGCTTCTGCATGAACTTCTGGGCCGCCACCCCGGCCACGAACAACACCGCCTTCTTGCACATCTCGATCATGTGCGCCTGATAGGCCAAGGGCTCGTCGGGCAGCTCCACCAGGGCGGGCATGTAGTCCATAATCTCGCCCTGCAGCTTCTGGGCCGCGGGCATCAGCGCCAGCTTGCCCTTCATGGCCCGCTTGAGCAGCTCGCCGGGGATGAGCAGGCGGTTGATCTCGTTGGTGCCCTCGTAAATGCGGTTGATGCGGCTGTCGCGGTAGCAGCGCTCGGCCTCATACTCGCCCACGAAGCCGTAGCCGCCGTGGATCTGCACGTTCTCGTCCACGATGTAGTCCAGGGCCTCGGAGCCGAACACCTTGCTGATGGAGCACTCTATGTTGTACTCGCGAATGGTCTGACTGGCCTTGTCCGGGTAGGAGGGGTCGTTGGGGTCCATGCCCTCCAGGGCGGCGTCGATGAGCCCCACGGTGCGGTAGTTGAGGGACTCGTTCATGTAGGCCTTGCAGCACATGCGGGCCAGCTTCTCGCGGATGGCGCCGAACTCGATGATGGGCCGGCCGAACTGCACCCGCTCGGCGGCGTACTTGGCGGCCATGTCCAGCACCGCCTTGCAGGAACCCACCGTGGCCGCGCCCAGCTTGTAGCGCCCGATGTTGAGCACGTTGAGGGCGATGTGGTGGCCCTTGCCCGGCTCGTAGAGCAGGTTCTCCACCGGCACCTGGCAGTCCTCGAAGATCAGCGGGGTGGTGCTGCTGCCCTTGATGCCCATCTTCTTCTCCTCCGCCCCGGAGGAGAAGCCGGGGAAGCCCCGCTCCACGATGAAGGCGCTGAACTGCTCGCCGTCGATCTTGGCGAACACCACGAACACGTCGGCCCAGCCGCCGTTGGTGATGAAGATCTTCTCGCCGTTCAAGATGTAGTGCTTGCCATCCTCGGACAGCACCGCCTTGGTGCGGCAGCCGCCCACCGCGTCGCTGCCCGCGCCGCTCTCGGTGAGGCCGTAGGCCGCGATCTTGGTGCCCGCGGCCAGATCGGGCAGGTACTTGGCCCGCTGCTCGTTGTTGCCGTAGTACACGATGGGCAGGGTGCCGATGCCGGTGTGGGCGCCCTGCACCACGGCGAAGGCGCCGGCGATGCCGAAGGCCTCGGTCACCACCGCGGTGCTGATCTTGTCCAGCCCCAGGCCGCCGAACTCCTCGGGCACGTCGGTGCCCAACAGGCCCAATTCGCCGGCCTGGGCCATGAGCTTGCGCACCAGCTCGGCGTTCTGCTTCTCCAGCTCCTCCATGCGGGGCAGGATCTCGCCCCGCACGAAGTCGTAGGCGGTCTGCTTGATCATGCGGTGCTCGTCGGTGAGGTCCTCCACCGTGAAGCACTGGGCGGGCTCACCGGGGATGAGCAGGAACTCGCCGCCCTTGGGGATGTCCTTGTCAGCCATGAGTATGCTCCCTTCTCACCTGGGTTGCCACAGTTGCCGGAGGTAGCCGGGGCCCTCAGGCCTCCTCGCGCTCGAACACCGCCGCGGCCCCCATACCGAAGCCGATGCACATGGACACCAGGCCCCAGCGGCAGCCCTTGCCCCGGGCGGCCATCTCGTAGGCCAACTGGGTGGTCAGCTTGGCCCCGGTGCAGCCCAGGGGATGGCCCAGGGCGATGGCCCCGCCGTTGACGTTGGTGATGTCCAGGGGCAGGCCCAGCTCGCGGATGCAGTAGAGGGCCTGGGAGGCGAAGGCCTCGTTGAGCTCGATCAGGTCCAGGTCCTTCAGCTCGATGCCGGCCAGCTTCAGGGCCTTGGGGATGGCCTTGACCGGCCCGATGCCCATGTAGCGCGGGTCCACCCCGGCCACGGCGTAGGAGCGGTAGGTGAGCATGGGGGTCAACCCCAGCTTGTCGGCCATGTCCTTGCTCATGCACACCACCGCCGCGGCGCCGTCGCTCATCTGGGAGGAGTTGCCCGCGGTGACCGTGCCGCCCTGGATGAAGGCGGGCTTGAGCTGGGCCAGGGCCTCCAGGCTGGTGTCGGGCCGGGGCCCCTCGTCCACCTCGAAGGGCTCCTCGTACAGCTCGTAGCGTCCCTTGTCGTTCACCCGCTGCTTGGTGACCATCAGGGGCACGATCTGGTCCTTGAAGCGGCCCTCGGCGATGGCCTTGCAGGCCAACTGATTGGAGCGCAGNGCGAACTCGTCCTGCTGCTCGCGGGTGATGCCGAAGTCGCGGGCCACGTTCTCGGCGGTCATGCCCATGCCCTCGTAGGCCTCGGGCCGCTCCAGCCCCAGCTCGGGGTCCACGGTCATCATGTTGCCGCCCATGGGGATGAGGCTCATGGACTCCACCCCCCCGGCGATGATCACCTCGGCCATGCCGCACATGATGCGCTCGCAGGCCAGGGAGATGGCCTGCAGGCCGGAGGAGCAGAAGCGGTTGATGGTCATGCCGGGCACGTCGTCGGGCAGGCCGCACTTGGCCACCAGCACCCGGGCGATGTTGAGCCCCTGTTCGGCCTCGGGGAAGGTGCAGCCGATGATGATGTCGTCGATCTGCAGGGGGTCCAGGCCCGGGGTGCGCTTGAGCAGCTCCTTGATCACCACCGCCCCCATGTACTCGGGACGGGTCTGGCGCAGGGTGCCCCGAGGGGCGCGCCCCACCGCGGTGCGTACTGCCGAGACGATCACCGCTTCCCTCATGACGTATCCTCCTCTATCCTTGACGGGCCGCCGGGAGGACCCGGAGGCCGATTTGCCCTACTCGCCTTCGCGCCGCCGGTGGTGTATGTTGAGTTGGTCAGGAGGGGGAGCGAGCCCTCTGGGAAAGCGGCGCCCGCACTGTTATTCACCTCGTTTCAGGGGCCCGTTCCCCCTCCTGGTCTTCCCGCCTAGTTGCGCAAGGGCTTTCCGGTCTTGAGCATGTGGGCCATGCGCGCCTGGGTCTCGCGGGTGCCGCACAGGCTCAGGAAGGCCTCGCGCTCCAGATCCAGCAGGTACTGNTCGCTCACNTCGGTGTTGGGCANCACGTCGCCGCCGGTNAGCACCCAGGCCAGCTTGCGGGCCACGGTCACGTCGTGGTCGGTGATGCGGCCGGCCTTGCGCAGGTTGTAGAGCACGTAGTTGAAGGTGCCCATGGCGTCGCGGCCCATGACCCGGATGTTCTCNACCGGCTGCGGCGGGCTGTAGCCGGCCAGGTTCATGGCCAGCACGTTNTCCTTGGCCCGCTTGATGCGGTAGTCCGCGTTGATCACGATCTTGTCCGTGGGCCGCATCAGCCCCAGTTTCACCGCCTCCTTGGCGCTGGTGGAGACCTTGGCCAGGGCGATGGTCTCGAAGGCCCGCGCCACGAAGGGAAGCAGGTAGATCTGGGTGGGATAGATCCCGCCCCGCTCCACCTTGAACAGGCGCTCGTGGGTGTTGCGGATGAGCAGCTCCTTGCTGCCGCCGCCGGCGGGGATCACCCCCACGCCCACCTCCACCAGGCCCATGTAGGTCTCGGCCGCGGCCACCACCCGGTCGGCGTGCAGGCAGCACTCGCAGCCCCCGCCCAGGGCCATCTGGTGCGGCGCGGCCACCACCGGCCGGGGCAGGTACTTCAGGCGCATGTAGGTGTCCTGCAGCTTCTTGACCATGTACTCCAGCTCGTCCCACTCCTCCTCCTGGGCGGTGAACAACACCAGCATCAGGTTGGCGCCCACGGAGAAGTTGGAGCCGTGGTTGGCGATGACCAGGCCCTCGAAGCGGCCCTCCTCGATCAGGTCGCAGGCCTTGTCCATCATCTGAATGATGTCCGCCCCCAGGGCGTTCATCTTGGTGTGGAACTCCAGGCAGATCACCCCGTCACCCAGGTCCACGATGGAGGCGCCCTTGTTGCCCGCCACCAGCTTCTGCCGCTCCTTGAGCGCCGGCAGCAGGATGATCTGGGGCGAGACCTCGATCAGGCGGTAGTCGCGGGCCTCCAGGTCGTAGTAGTAGCGATCACCCTTGTCGCTGCGATAGAAGCTGGTGCGGCCGGCGGCCAGCATCTCCTCCACCCAGGCCGGGATCTGGTAGCCCGCCTCCTTCATGCGCGCCACCGACTTCTCCAGCCCCAGGGCGTCCCAGGTCTCGAAGGGGCCCAGCTTCCAGTTGAAGCCCCANTTCATGGCGTTGTCGATGTTGACGATGTCGTCGGANATCTCGGGGATGCGGTTGGCGGCGTAGATCAGGGTCTCNCTGAGGAGCTTGAACACGAAGCGGCCGGCCTGGTCGTCGGCGTAGTAGATGGCGCGCAGCTTNCCCTCAGTGCCGGGGGCCTGTTTGGCCGCCTCCAGGGAGGGGAAGGTGGCCTTCTGGCGGGGGCGGTACTCCAGGGTCTTCCAGTCCAGGGCCAGGATCTGCTTCTGGCCCTTTTCGTCCTTGACCTTCTTGTAGAAGCCGCCGCCGCTCTTGTTGCCCAGCATGCCCCGCTCCACCATCTGCTGCAGCCAGGCCGTAGGCTGGAACACCTCGCGGCGCTCGTCGTGGGGGCAGTTNTCGTACACGTTGGCCGCCACGTGGCCCATCACGTCCAGGCCCACCAGGTCGGCCAGGCGGAAGGTGGCCATCTTGGGCCGGCCGATCACCGGACCGGTGAGGGCGTCCACCTGCTCGATGGTGAAGTCCATCTCCTCCATGAGCTTGTTGGTGAGCGCGCCGGAGAACACCCCGATGCGGTTGGCGATGAAGTTGGGGGTGTCCTTGCAGTAGACCACGCCCTTGCCCAACACCTCCTCGGCGAAACGGGCCATGGTCTGGATGTGCTCGGGCTTGGTCTTGGGACCCGGAATGATCTCGAAGAGCTTCATGTAGCGCGGGGGGTTGAAGAAGTGGGTCCCGAAGAAGCGCTCCTGGAAGGCGGGCTCCAGGTGCTGGCTCATGGCGGCGATGCTGATGCCGCTGGTGTTGGTGGTGACCAGGGCGGTGTCGGAGACCACCTCCTGCAGGCGGGAGAGCAGCTCCTTCTTGATGTCCAGGCGCTCCACCACCACCTCGATCACCCAGTCGCAGTCGGCCAGCAGCTCCAGGTCGTCCTCCAGGTTGCCGGTGGTGATGAGGCGCGCGTCCTCGGGCAGGTAGAAGGAGGCAGGCCGGGACTTGAGCGCGGTCTGGAGTCCCTGGTCGGCCAGGAAGTTGCGGTACTGGCGGGACTCTGGACTGACGTTCTTCTTGGCCAGGGCCGGGGGCATCTTGGGTGGCACGATGTCCAACAGCACGCAGGGCAGTCCCACGTTGGCCATGTGGGCGGCGATGGTGGCGCCCATGACCCCGGCGCCGATCACGCCCACCTTCTTGATCGGGTGAGACATGTCTTGCCTCCTTGCAGCTTTAGACCACACAGGGAGCTGGGCGGGGCTCAGGGGGCCCGCCTTCCCTGAATGACGTTTCATTCACCCCAAACCCACTATATACGTTACGGGTTTCGCCCACCTCTATTTCTGAATGAATTTTCATTCAGTGATGCCAGGGTAGCACCTCCATACCGCCCCTGTCAACCACTTTTTCCCTCTGGGACGGGCCAACCAACCCCTGGGTTTGTCATCAAACGGGGGAACCCGTGATCTCCCAGGGGACGTCCCGGCGCCAAGGCCCACTCGCCCCGCGCTGGCACCAGGAGGGCCCCGGCTCCGGTCAGCCAAACTCGATTCCCCCTCCGGGCGGGCGCCTCTGCCTCCCCTGCTCCCTTTTTTGCCCGCCGATACTCTGGGCTGCCTCGGCCGCGGGGAGCACCCCTTGCCGGAGGCGAGGTCGCAGGCCAGGCCACCGCTGGGCTGCCCCCACCTGGAGGCGATCAAGGATCAAGTGTGCGTTGCGGCCGGATGCGGCATCGTGCTATACCACGATAACTCCACCGGGGAGCTATCTTGCCTGCCTGTATCACCGGACGCAGGGCCGAGGGGATACCGTCGGCCTCTGGCCGCTGGACATGGCTTGCCGGGTTGGTGGTCTCGGCGGCCGTGGTTCTGTTGTGTGTGCCGGTGGGCGCCCTGGCAGGAGGGGCGGAGGGGGTGTTGCCCCTGGTGCTCGAACCCGGCCGAGACTCCTACCTCTTGGGGCCCCACCTGGAGATCCTGGAGGACCGAAGCGACAGGTTGGACATCGCCACGGTGAGCCGACCGCCGTGGTCCTCGCGTTTCCGCCTCCTGGGCCGCAGGAGCATCAATCGGGGGGCCAGTCCTTCCACATACTGGCTGCGCTGGAAGGTTGTGCCGAAGCCGGGGAAGGGACCGGGCGGGGCCGACCCGGACTGGATCCTGGACGTGGGCCAGCCCTCCCTGGCTTACGTCAGCTTGTATACCCCGCGGCGCCGGGAGCAGGGCGGCGGCTGGCGCAGACTGCCCCTCNTGTCNCGCAACCTGCGCCACTTTCCNCCGCCCAGCCGCTTTGCCGTGTTCCGCCTGTCCTTGAGGCCGGATCGCCCCCAGACATTCTATTTGCGTCTGCGCAGCACCAGCCTGACCATGCTGGCCCCGCAGATATGTTCCCTGCGGGGATTCCTGGATCAGAATCGAAACACTCTCCTGCTGCAGGGTGCCTATATGGGCACCATTCTCGCCCTGGCGGTGTACAACCTGGTGGTGTTCTTCTCCCTGCGCGACCGCAGCTATCTCTGGTACGTGCTGGCGACCTTGAGCATGGCGCTCTACTACCTGGGGTGGAACGGGGTGATACAGGACTATCTGCCAGAGCTGCCCCCCGCCTTGAACCGACACCTGCCCATCGCCTTCCTCTCCAGCCTGTTCCTCTGTCGGGGGTTTTTCGCTCGCCACTTCCTGCTCACCCGGGGCCAGGCCCCTCGTCTGGACCGCCTGATCCTGGNGGCCAGTCTGGTGACCGCGGGCATCGCCCTGGTGGTGCCGTTGTCCGGCGGTCTGTTGCGCTTGTGGGTGATTCGGGTCACGGCGGCTCTCATCCTGGGCTGGCCGGTGCTGCTCATGGGAGCGGCGGTCTGGCGTCGCTGGCAGGGGTTTCGTCCGGCCACCTTCTTCCTTTNGGCCTATTCGGTCACTGCGGTGGGCGAGGTGGTGTACCTCCTGCTCATGTTGGGCCTGGTCCCGTTCGGGGGGTTGTACTTCGCCGCCCATCAACTGGGAGGCACCCTGGAGGCCATAATGCTCTCCTTGGCCCTGGGTTATCGTATCCGAAGCCTCCGGCAACAGAGGCGTCGGGCCGAGGACGCCGCCCGCGAGAGCCAAATGCAGCACCGCCTGGTCATGGAGTCCGCCCCCTATCCCCTGGCGGTCTGCGACGTAGCGGGAAGAATCACCTATCTCAACCCGGCCTTCCATCGCGTGTTCGGCTGGAGCCTGGGCGAGACCGAAGGCATGGCCTTGTCAGATGTCCTCGCCGCCAGGGGCAAGGGCTTGACCCGTGGGGGAGAGCTGCACAGCCTGGAGGTCTACTGCCGCACGCGGGGGGGAGAGGAACTGGTGGTGAGTGTCAGTGCGGCGGTGTTCCGTGGCCCCAGAGGCCAGATACGGGGACGGGTGTTCATCCTGGAGGACATCAGCCAGCGCAAGCGTTCCGAGGCCGCCCTCACCCATTACCAGCGCCGCCTGCGCGAACTGGCCCTGGAGCTGACCACCGCGGAAGAACGTCAGCGACGCCGTATCGCCGAGGACCTGCACGACGGCGTGAGCCAGGCCTTGGCCGCGGCCTCCTTCCGGCTCAAGCACCTGGGCCCCGAGCTGGAGGGCGGGGCCCAGGAGGAGGTGAAACGCCTGGCTCGCTTGCTCGACNAGAGCTTGGCCGACATTCGGTCCTTGACCTTCGAGATCAGTCCACCGGTGCTGTATGACTACGGCCTGTCCGCGGCCCTGGAGTGGCTGGCCGAACAGGCGGCCCGGCGTCACGGCCGGAGCGTGGAATACCAGGGAGAGGCAGTGGAACCGCGGTTGGACGCGGACCGCCAAGTGAGTCTGTATCGCGCCTGTCAGGAGCTGCTGGTCAACGTGGCCAAGCATGCCCGCACCGACCGGGCGCGGGTCTATCTCTCCTGCCGGAAGGGGATGGTGCGACTGACGGTGGTGGACGAGGGCCGGGGGTTCGACCCCGGACTCCTGGAGGCGCGCAGGGGCGGTTTCGGGCTCTTCAGCATCCGGGAACGCCTGGAACCCCTGGGGGGTGACATGCAGGTGGACTCGGCACCAGGCCGGGGCACCCGGATCACCCTGCGGCTCCCCCTGGCGAGGGCCGGGGGATGAAAAAATAGAGAAGGGAGAGGCCATGGCCATACGCATATTGCTGGCCGACGATCACGGGGTGGTTCGCCACGGACTGCGCGCGGCCCTGGAGCAGGAACCCGGCTTCCAGGTGGTGGCCGAGGCCGAGGACGGCGAACAGGCGGTGGCCCTCTGCGCCCGTCATGCGCCTGACGTGGTGTTGATGGACATCCACATGCCCGGCATATCCGGCAGCGAGGCCACTCGCCGCATACTGGTCCAGGATCCGCGGGTCCAGGTGCTGTGGCCCTCACCATGCATGCCGACCCGCGCTATGTACGCGACATGCTGGAGGCCGGGGCTGCGGGCTACGTGCTCAAGAACTGCGACTTCTCCGAATTGATCGCAGCCGTACGTACCGTGGCCCGGGGTGGAGTTCATCTCAGCCAGGAGGTCACCGGCTCGGTGGTGGCCCTGGCTCGGGCAAAGGCAGAGGCCCCTCCTTCGGGGGCGACGGTCCTGTCGCCCCGGGAGCGTGAGGTGGCCTGTCTGGTGGCCCAGGGGCTGACCACCCGGGAGATCGCCTAGCGGCTACACATCAGCCAGAACACGGTGGAGTCTCACCGCCGCCGCGCCATGCACAAATTGGGTCTGCGCAACGCGGCTCAGTTGACCAGCTTCGTACTGCGGGAAAGGCTGCTCACACCTCAGGATCCCTGACCTCCTGCCGGTAACCCCTCGCTTCCCTGCCCTGCTTTTGCTTCCCCCCAGCCCTCACGGTTTCCCGTGAGGGCGAAATCATGGTTTGCCGGAATTTTCAGACCAGAAAGCTCGTGGTTTACTCCCAGGCAGGATGGGCGGCCGCAGACGACCGGCCGCACACGGGGGAATGCAATCAAGGAGAGGGATCATGTACTGCCCCTGGATGATCCGTCGCACAGGGGGGAGAGTCTTTTGTCTGCTCCTGGTGGTGCTCTGCACGATGGTGGTGCCGGCGGCGAGGGCCGCCAATTTCACCTGGCTGGGTACGGGAGGCGACACCAACTGGAGCACCGCGGCCAACTGGGACACCGGGGCCGCCCCTGGCAACGGCGACAAACTGATATTCGACGCCAGCAGCGGAACCAACCTGACCAGCAACAACGACGTAGGCGTCTTGAACAACCTCGACCTCCAGTTGTCCAACACCGTGGGAGGCAACGTCACCATCTCGGGCACCAGCTTCCGGGTGGGCAGTCTGGGCATATACAATCTCTCCAGCTATGCCTTGAACATCAACACCGACATCACCCTGAGTTCCAGTGCTTCGTTCTCGGTGTGGCGCAGTGGAGGCTCCATCAATCTGAACGGCAACGTGAGCCTGGTGAACCGTACCCTGTCGTTGCAATGTCAGGTGTCCGGCTCCCAAGTGTCCCACGTGGTGGCCGGAACCATCTCCGGCTCGGGTGGTCTGACGTACTCCGCAAGCGGGAACACGGTCTGCGAGATCAGGGCCGCCCAGACCTACACCGGCACCACTCGCCTCATGAACAACGCCACCATCCGCTTGGCGGGAGGAGGCTCACTGCCCAACCGCACCTACGTACTATTGAACGACGCCGGCACCACCCTGGACCTCAACGGGGTGAGCGACACCGTCGGCCATATCGCCGGCAACGGTCGGGTGTTGCTGGGGGGAGCCACCCTCACCACCGGCGGCGACAACTCCACCAGCAGTCTCAATGGCGCCATCAGCGGAAACGGCAACCTGATCAAGGAAGGCACCGGCGCCTTCATGCTGCGGGGCAACAACACCTACAGCGGTTTCACCAGGATCAACAGCGGCTCGATCCTGACCCTCAAGAAAGAGTGTATCCCCGACGGCTCGGCGGTGATCCTGAACGGGACCGCCTCCTTGTCCCTTTCCGGCACCACCGAGACCATCGGCTCCTTGAGCGGCGAGGCCACCACCACCGTCAACACCGGAAACACCACGCTGCGTACAGGTGGCGACGGCACCAGCACCACCTACGCTGGCGTGATCGCGGGCAACGGTGGCCTCACCAAGCAGGGAAGCGGCGTATTCACCCTCACCGGAGTCAACACCTATAGCGGCGCCACCTCGGTGGAGGCAGGCACCCTGCGCCTCAACGGCGGCACCAACCGCCTGCGCACCAACACCAACCTCACCGTGGCCGCCGGCGCGGTGCTGCACCTCGACGGGTGCAACCAGAGCGTACGTTCTCTGGCCGGCAGTGGCACCGTGACCACCACCGGAGGCGGTGTCCTCACCATCTTGCGCACCCTGGAGCCCGGTGCCAGTCCCGGCGTCCTCACAGTGGGCAACTTTGCCCTGGACGCCGGGGCCACCACGAACGTGGAGTTGGACGGCAGCAACCCCGGCACTCAATACGACCAGATAGTAGCCACCGGTGACGTGTCCCTGAACGGCACCCTGTCGGTGAGCCTGGGCTTCACCCCGGCCAAGGGACAGAGCTTCACCCTCATCGACAAGACCAGCGCCGGTCCGGTGGCAGGGACCTTCTCCGGCCTGGCTGAAGGGGCTACCCTGACCGTTGGGGGGATCAATCTCCGCATCAGTTATGTGGGGGGTGACGGCAACGACGTGACTTTGACCCGGCCGGCTTCTTCGGGAGGCGGTCCTGGTCCCCGGCCCCGACCCCGTCCCACTCCTACTCCCGAGCCCTCTCCCCGGCCTCGGCCCCGGCCTGCTCCCCACGTGGGGCCGGACGAGAGTCCTTCCCCCAATCACTCCACCCAGGGACCGGCCCTGAACTGGGGTCCGGTGTCCGGCGCCAGCTTCTACCGCATCTATCGTGCTGCCTGCCCCACCTGCCCCAAGGAACAGGTGGGACGCGTGGCGGGCACATCCTTCACAGACACCAGCGCTCAGCCGGGCCAGGTCTACTACTACTTCCTCCGCAGCGAGGACGAAGGCGGCGAAAGCGATTATTCCGACTGGGTGCCGGCCTGGCGTTACGACCCGAACCCGGGCCGCTCTGGCGACTACAACGGCGACGGGGTCATGGACCTGCTGTGGTGGAACCAGGATGGCAACCAGCTCCAGGTCTGGTTCCTGGAGGGCGGCCAGATACACCAGGTGAGCTCTCTGGGGGGAGGAGAAGACATCAGCCAGTGGCTGTTGGTGGACACCGGCGACTACAACGGCGANGGNGTGTNGGATCTGTTCTGGTGGAATCCGAGCAGCGGGCAGGTGTCGGTCTGGTATCTGGAACGTGAGCAGCAGAGCCAATCGTCATCCCTGAGCTCCTCCTGGCGAGTGATGTCCAAGGGCGAGTTGGCCGACACCATGACCGGCAACGCAGTGCTCCCCTATGCCGGTGACCTGACCGGTGACGGCCGCGACGACGTGCTCTGGCGAGACTACAGCAGCGGGCTGGTCACCGTGTGACTGCTCAACGCCGACGGTCAACCCGGATTCGACGGAACGCCCTCGTTCGTCCCGGATTGCTCCGCACGCAACCTGGGCGGGGCAGACCTGGAAGGCGGGCGAAGAGCTGGATCACCAAGAGCAACCAGGCTCCAGCGACCTGCCTGGAACGAGCGAGAGCCTCCAGTGGCAGGTGGCGGGAGTGGGAGACGTGAACGGTGATGGCCGCGACGACGTGCTCTGGCGACAGGCGGACGGCGGCCGGGTGGCGGTGTGGCTGATGGACGGCTCCCAGGTCACAGGGGTGCGGGAATAT
>MTPE01000229.1 GCA_002011835.1 Desulfarculaceae bacterium JdFR-95
AAAAAGAAAAGGGTTTCCCCCCAGACCCCCCTTCCCAAAAGAAACCTGTAGGGGTCAGGCGATCAGGTTTTCACGGCTGCAGTTTCGCCGCGATCATCTCCAGGGTATCGGCCACCCGGCAGCAGTAGGCGTACTCGTTGTCGTGCCATATGAGCAGGCGCAGGAGCGAGCCGGAGAGGCTCAGCCAGTGTAGGTCCACTATGGCGGAGTGGGGGTCGGCGGCGAAGTCGCAGGCAGGCTTGGGGTGGCCCAGGAACCCTTCCTCCAGGCGCAGGATTCCGGCCAGCTCCTCTTGGGCGGCCTGTTGGAGCAGCCGGCCCACCTCTCGGGCGTGGGCAGGGGGCCGGGCCAGCACCAGGTCGGCGCAGAGGGCGTTGACCACCGGGGTGGGCACGCGCAGGCTCATGGCCATGAGCCTGCCTTGGAGCTGGGGCAGTACCTGGCTGGTGGTGTGGGCCACCTGGCTGGGCACGGGGCGTATGGTGAGCCCGGAGCGGCCGGTGCAGAAGAAGCCGGCCGGGGCGTCGAGCAGGGTGTCACCGGAGAGGGCAGGGTGTACGGTGATGAGGCTGCCTCGCTCTATGCCATAGGCCTGGTCCAGCAGCTTGAGCACCGGTGCGGTGGCGTTGGCGGTGCAGGTGGAGCAAGAAATGACGTGATGGCGCTCGGGGTCGTAGAGATGAAAGTTGACGCCGCGTATCAGCGTCACCTGGGCGTGTTGGACCGAGCGGGTGATGACCACCTTCTTCACCTGCTCGCCCGCCAGGGCCGCGGCGCGGCTGGCCGCGGTGGGGTCGCCGGAGGCCTCCACCAGGATGTCCACCCCCTGCCAGTCCACGTTGGCCGGGTCGCCGCCGAAGTCCATGGGAATGAGGCGGCCGTCCACGCTCAGGGCGCGGTCCTGGGCCGCAACCGGCGCGGGGAAGGGGCCGGCGGTGGAGTCGTGGGCCAGCAGGTAGGCGAAGTTGGCGGCCAGCTCCGCGGCGGGACGTCCGTGGGGGTTGGCCTCGGCGATGCGGACCACCCGCACCTGGCCTTGGCGGCTCTCCAGCTCGCGCAAGAGCCGGCGTCCCACCCGGCCGAAGCCTATCAGCCCGACGCCGACCACGACTCTCAGGCAGCCAGGGCCCGCGCCACGGTGGCGCCGAACTCGCCCAGAGCACGTACCACGGTGATGCCGGCGTCTTCCATGGCCGCGATCTTGTCCTCGGCCTTGCCCTTGCCTCCGCTGATGATGGCGCCGGCGTGACCCATACGCTTGCCCGGCGGGGCGGTGAGCCCGGCCACGAAGCCGAACACCGGTTTGTCATACCCGGACTTGATCAGTTCTGCAGCGCGCTCCTCGGCGTCGCCCCCGATCTCGCCGATCATCACCACCGCCTCGGTATCTGGATCCTCGGCGAACATGGTGAGCAAATCGGTGAAGTCCAGGCCCTTGATGGGATCTCCCCCGATACCGATGCAGGTGCTCTGACCCAGACCGTTGGCAGTGAGCTGGTGCACCACTTCGTAGGTGAGAGTGCCGGAACGGCTGATCAGACCCACCTTGCCGGGACGGTGGATGTAGCCCGGCATGATACCCACCTTGCACTGCCCTGGGGTGATGATGCCCGGACAGTTGGGGCCGATCAGGAGGGTGCCACGCTCCTGGAGGAAGGCCTTGACCAACAGCATGTCCCGTACCGGGATGTGCTCGGTGATGGCCACCACCAGCCGGATACCGGCATCGGCCGCCTCACAGATGGCGTCGGCGGCGAATGCGGCCGGGACGAAGATCACGCTCACCTCGGCGCCCGTGGCAGCCACAGCCTGCTCCACGGTGTCGAACACCGGCACTCCCAACACCTGTTGACCGCCTTTGCCCGGGGTCACGCCCGCCACCACCTTGGTGCCGTATTCGATCATCTTCTCGGCGTGAAACTGCCCCTCCCGGCCGGTCAACCCCTGCACCACCACCCGGGTCTCACCATCCACCAGGATACTCATGACCGCCTTCCTCCAACCCGTAGCGCTCCGGCTCAACAGGCCGGAGACAAAGCCTTACTCCCTTCGATGCCTTGGAGCGTCTCAGTCTATCCCACCCCGCAGAAGGCTTCAAGCCCCACCCCCCTCCCCTGGTTGACACCCGGCCATGCACCCTATAATATTAAGCGCTAGCTGACGCGGGGTGGAGCAGTGCGGTAGCTCGTCGGGCTCATAACCCGAAGGTCGGAGGTTCAAATCCTCCCCCCGCTACCAAAGAATCACTCGGACCGGCAACACCTGCCGGTCCGTGGTTTTTTCTGGGGGGAGGCCCTTTTCTTTGGAAAAAGAAAAGGGCCTCCCCCCACACTCTCATATCTCCATCACCGGCGTGGGACGGTCTTGGCGGGCCACCTCCAGGTGGGCCCGGGAGTCCAGGGCGGCCAGGGTGGCGGCGGCCTGCCGGCGGGCCAGTTNGGGGCGGTTGTTCACCTCCGAGAGGTGAGCCAGCACCACCTGCTGCAGCTCACGGTGGTGGAGGCGGGCCAGTAGCTCGCTGCCTTGCTGGTTGGAGAGATGTCCNTGNGAGGAGCGNACGCGCTGTTTGAGCCAGGGCTGGTAGGGGCCGGTGGCCAGCAGGTGGGGGTCGTGGTTGTGTTCGATGACCAGGGCCTGGCAGCCCTGCAAGCGGACCTGGACCAGGCGGGTGGCCACGCCCAGGTCGGTACACAGGCCCAGGCGGGCGCTGCCCTGGCTGAACACCAGGCCCACGGGGTCGGCCGCGTCGTGGCTGGTGGGGAAGGGGGTTATGGTGAGCGGGCCCAGGGTGAAACTGCGGCCGGGCTGCATGGGATGGTGTCGGCAGCCCCGCAGGCCTTCGGCCGCATGCCAGGTGGCCGGCGTGGCCACCACCGGCACCTTGAGCCGCCGCGCCACCACCCCCACGCCGGCGGCGTGGTCGCGGTGTTCATGGGTGAGCACCACGGCGCGGATGCGGCCTGCCTCCAGGCGGGCCGCCTCCAGACGCCGCAGCAGCTCCGCCCCAGACAGCCCGCAGTCCACCAGGACCGCCGCCTCGCCGCAGCACACGTAGGTGGCGTTGCCCTTGGAGCCGCTGGCCAGCAGGCAGTAGGTGAGGGACATGGCTCTCAGGTTCCGGTGTGGCCGAATCCTCCCTCGCCGCGGGACGAGGGGGGCAGCCGGTCGCTCTCCACCAGCTGGGCGCGGGCCACCGGCGCAACGACCAACTGGGCGATGCGTTCTCCCCGGGCGATGGTGACCGGCTCGCGGCCCAGGTTGATCAGCGCCACCTTGACCTCGCCGCGGTAGTCGGCGTCGATGGTGCCGGGGGCGTTGACCAGGGTGAGGCCCTTTCTCACCGCCAGGCCGGAGCGCGGCCGCACCTGTCCCTCGTATCCGGGGGGGATAGCCAGCTTGAGCCCGGTGGGCACCAGGGCGATCTCGCCGGGGGAGATGGTGAGGGGCTGGTTCAGCGCGGCGGGCAGGTCCAGGCCCGCAGCCTGGTCGGTCTGGTAGGCGGGCAGGTCCAGGCCGCGGCCGTGGGGCAGGCGTTGCACCAGTACGCGCACCGGTTTCACGCCGCCATCTCCGCAGCCAGCTCGTCGGGGTCGGCCGGACCCAGGGCGGTGACGGACAGGACCTGGGGGTCGAGCAGGCGGGCGGCCAACTCGCTCACCTCGGCGGCGGTGACCGCCTCTATCTTCTCCACCACCTCCTCCAGGGGTACGTAACGGCCGAAGTGCAGTTCGTTGCGCGCCAAGCGGGCCATACGCTGTTCGGGATTCTCGGCCGCCAGGAGGATGGAGCCGGTGAGGTTCTCCTTGGCGTGGGCCAGCTCGGTCTCGCTCACCGGCTCGGCGGCTAGGCGGGCCAGCTCGGCGCGGACCACCTTGAGGGCCTCGCGGGCGCGGCTGGGGGCCACGGCCAGGTAGATGCCCAGCAGACCGGAGTCGGAGTAGGTGTTGAGGAAGGAGTAGACCGAGTAGGCCAGGCCGCGGCGCTCGCGCACCTCCTGGAACAGGCGCGAGCTCATGCCGCCGCCCAGGATGAGGTTGAGCAGGGCGGCGGTGAAGCGCTCGCGGTCCACGGCCGAGGGGGCGGGCTGGCCCAGCACCAGGTGGACCTGCTCCAGATCGCGGGGCACCACGTGCAGGCCCGCGGCCGGGGTGGGAGGCCGGCGGGGAGGGCGCTGGTCCGCGGGGGGCAGGCTCCCCAGGGGGTCGGCGGCCAGCTCCACCAGCCGGTCGTGGTCCACGTCCCCCACCACGGCCACGATCAATCCCTGGGGCCGGTAGTGCCGGCGCAGGTAGTCCAGGATGGCGGTGCGGTCCAGGGCGCGCACGCTCTGGGGGCTGCCCAGTACCGGCCGCCCCAGGGGATGGCCGGGCCAGAAGTTGCGGCTGAACAGCACGTGCACCAGCTCGTCGGGGGTGTCCTCCTGCATGGAGATCTCCTGCAGGATGACCTGGCGTTCGCGCTCCAGCTCCGCGGGGTCGAAGGTGGGGCGCAGCAGCAGGTCGGTGAGCAGGTCGCACAACTCGGCCAGGCGGCGGGACAGGGCGCGGGCGTGGTAGCAGGTGTTCTCCTTGGTGGTGAAGGCGTTGGCCTGGCCGCCCAGGCGGTCGATCTCGCGGGCGATGTCCAGGGGGCTGCGGCGCTCGGTGCCCTTGAAGGCCATGTGCTCGATGAAGTGGCTGGCACCGCTGAGCGCGGGCTCTTCGTCGCGGGAGCCCACGTCCAGCCACAGCCCCACGGTCACGGAGAAGGCCTGGGGCAGGCGCTCGCTGACCAGGCGCACGCCGTTGTCCAGGACGGTCTTACGATAGGTGTCCACGGCTCACCTGCGGTGTCCGCGTCCCCCTTTGCGGCCGCGGTTGCGGCGCTCGCCGCCGCGGCGTTCGTTGCGGGGAGCCTGGGCGCGTTGCTGGGAGCGCTGGTCTTCCTCCTCTTCGGGGGGAGGCAGCACGGCCTTGCGCGACAGGCGCACCTTGCCGCGGTCGTCGATGCCCAGCACCTTGACCTTGATGATGTCGCCCTCCTTGATCACGTCGGTCACCGCGCGCACCCGCTTGTGGTCCAGCTCCGATATGTGGACCATGCCGTCGCGGCCGGGCAGGATCTCCACGAAGGCGCCGAAGTCCATGATGCGGACCACCTTGCCCTCGTACACCGCGCCTTCCTCCACCTCGCGGGTGAGCTCGCGGATCATGGCGATGGCCTTCTCCGCCGCCTCGCTCTCCACCGCGGCCACGTGCACGGTGCCGTCGTCCTCGATGTCGATCTTGGAGCCGGTCTCGGCCTGGATGCCGCGGATCACCTTGCCGCCGGGGCCGATCACGTCCTTGATGCGCTCCACGGGGATGGTGATGGTGGTGATGCGGGGGGCGAAGTCGGAGATCTGGCCGCGGGGCTTGGCCAGGACCTTGTTCATCTCCTCCAGGATGTGCAGGCGTCCCTCGCGGGCCTGCTGCAGGGCGCGGCCCATGATGGCCTGGTCGATACCGCTGATCTTGATGTCCATCTGCACCGCGGCGATGCCTTCGGCGGTGCCGGCCACCTTGAAATCCATGTCGCCCAGGTGGTCCTCGTCGCCCAGGATGTCGGTGAGCACCGCGGTACGGTCGCCCTCCTTGATGAGCCCCATGGCCACGCCGGCCACGGCCGCGCTCACCGGCACACCGGCGTCCATCAGGGCCAGGGAGCCGCCGCACACCGTGGCCATGGAGGAGGAGCCGTTGGACTCCAGGATCTCGCTCACCACACGGATGGAGTAGGCGAACTCCTCGCGCGAGGGCAGCACCTTGTGCAGGGCGCGGCGGGCCAGGGCGCCGTGGCCGATCTCACGCCGGCCGGGACCGCGCAGCATGCGCGCCTCGCCCACGCAGAAGGGGGGGAAGTTGTAGTGCAACAGGAAGCGGCGGTACACGTCGCCCTCCATGAGCGACTCGATGCGCTGCTCGTCGCCGCTGGTGCCCAGGGTGCAGGTGACCAGGGCCTGGGTCTCGCCCCGGGTGAACAGGGCCGAGCCGTGGGTGCGCGGCAGTACCCCCACCTCGCAGGTGATGGGCCGCACCGTGGTGAGGTCGCGGCCGTCCACGCGGGTGCCGGTCTCCAGGATCATGGCCCGCATGGCCTGGGCCTCCATCTCGTCCACCAGCTTGGCCACTTCCTTCTCCCGGCCGGCGCCTTCTTCGCCCAGGGCCTCCAGTACCTCGGCCTTGAGCTGGCGCAGGCGGGCGTGGCGCTCCAGCTTGCCGGCGATGGACAGCACCTCCTTGATGCCCTCCCGGGCCAGCTCCTCCACCCGCGCCCGCAGGGCGGGGTCGGTCTCCTCGCGGGTGAACTCGCGCTTGGGCTTGCCCACCGCGGCCATGAGCTCTTCCTGGATGTCCAACAGAGGCTGCAGGCCCTGGTGGCCGAACCAGATGGCCTCCAGGATCTCCTCCTCGCTGAGCAGGTTGGCGCCGCCCTCCACCATGCAGATGGCGTCGCGCGAGCCGGCCACCACCAGGTCCAGGTCCGACTCCTCCATCTGGGCGCGGGTGGGGTTGACGATCAGCTTGCCGTTCACCCGGCCCACGCGCACGCCGGCGATGGGTCCGTCGAAGGGCACGTCGCTGATACACAGGGCGGCCGAGGCCCCGGTGAGGGCCATGACGTCGGGCTCGGTGACCTTGTCCGCCGAATACACGTTGGCGATGATCTGGGTCTCATAGGTCCAGCCCTTGGGCATGCGGGGGCGCACCGGCCGGTCGATGAGCCGGCTGGTGAGGGTCTCCTTCTCGCTGGGCCGGCCCATCTCCCGGCGGAAGTAGTTGCCCGGGATGCGGCCGGTGGCGTACTGGAACTCCTGGTAGTCCACGGTGAGCGGCAGGAAGTCGATGCCCTCCCGCACCTTCAGGTCGCCCACCGCGGTGACCAGGACCACGGTGTCGCCCACCCGGACCCATACCGAGCCGCTGGCCTGTTTGGCCACCTTGCCGGTCTCGATGACGAAGTCCAGACCGTTTATGGGCGTTGATACTTGCTTGTACATCTCGTTCTCTCATTCCGGCGCAGGCTACCGCGGCCTGCGCGCATGGCTAGACACGAAGGGTCCTATTTGCGGATACCCAGCTCCTTGATCAGGGTGCGATAACGTTCCAGGTCCTTGCGCTTGAGGTAGTTGAGCAGGCGGCGGCGCTGGCCCACCAGCTTGAGCAGGCCGCGCCGGCTGTGGTGATCCTTCTTGTGCACCTTGAAGTGTTCGTTCAGGTAGCGGATGCGCTCGGTGAGCAGGGCGATCTGCACCTCGGGGGAGCCGGTGTCGCCTTCCTTGCGCTGGAACTTGGCTATGATCTCCTTCTTGGTTTCCGGGTTGAGAACCACTTCCTAATCCTCCTTGTGGTACTGGGCCTGTGGTCAGGCCCCTCGTCTGCGGCCCAGAGGCGGGGACCATCCCCGCGACCGGGCTACTCGGCCCCGGGGGCCGACGCAGATGTCCTGTCCTCTGCCTCCCGTCGGGGAGGCTGGGGAAACACCCTTATGGTCTCGTAGTCGCGGCCGGGCAGGCGTTTGCCCGCCTCCAGCCAGCGCAGCACCGCCACCAGGCCGCCTTCCGGGTCCAGGACCTGGAAGGGCTGGCCGGGTCGGGGCCGGGGTTGCTGCGGCCCCAGGAGTGAGGCGGTGTCCAGGAAGCCGCCCTGGCGCAGCCGCCAGGCCAGCTCGTCGTCCACCTCCACCGCGGGCAGCCCGCAGGCGGCCAGGGCCTCTACAGGCGGGATCAGGCGCCGGGCCAGTTCCTGCGGCCCCCAGTCCAGGGCCTCCTCCAGGCTCACCGCCTCCTCCAGGCGGAAGGGCAGCGAGGCCAGGCGGGCCAGGGAGGCCAGGTGCCCCACGGTGCCCAGCAGGGCGGCCAGGTCCTCGGCCAGGGAGCGCAGGTAGGTCCCGCGGCTCACCTGCATCTCCAGCTCTATGGCCGCCGGCTCCAGGCGGTGCAGTATGGCCCGCCGCACCACGATGCGCCGCGGCGGTTTCTCGATCTTCTTGCCCTCGCGGGCGTAGGCGTACAGGGGCCGGCCCTGGTGCTTCACCGCGGAGAAGGGCGGCGGGGTCTGCAGCCGCTCGCCCTCCAGGGAGGCCAGGGCCCGGCGCACCTCCTCCTCGCTCAGGGCGGGCACCGGCTCCTGCCNGGTGACCTTGCCCGTGGGATCGCCGGTCTCGGTGGCCGTCCCCAGGGCCAGCACCCCCCGGTACACCTTGTCGCCCGCGCCCAACAGCTCGCTCAGGCGGGTAGCCTGGTTGAAGGCCAGCACCAGCACGCCGGTGGCGAAGGGGTCGAGGGTGCCGGCGTGGCCCAGGCGCGCGGGACGGTAGCGCCGGCGCAGGCGGTCCACCACGTCGTGGCTGGTGGGACCGGCCGGCTTGTCCACCACCAGCACCCCGTCGGCCCAGAAGCGTGGTTTGCCTCGCCGACCCATCAGGCCGCCTCCTTGTCCAGGGCCTGGCGCAGGCGCTCTGCCAGGTGGCGGCGGGCCGTGGTCAGGTCCATGTCCAGGCGCATGCCCGCGGCGCTCTTGTGTCCGCCCCCGCCCAGGGCCAGGGCCACCGCGGCCACGTCCACCCGCCCCCGCGAGCGCAGGCTGGCCTTGACCCCGCCGCCGGGCAGCTCGCGCAGCAGGGCCGCCACCTCCACCCCCGGGATGCCGCGCAGGGTCTCCACCGCGTCCTCCAGGTCGCGGCTGTCGCAGCCCAGGGCCTGGAGCTGGGCCAGGGACACCGCGGCCAGGGCCAGCCGTCCCCCCGCCATCAGCTCGGTGTCCTCCAGCACCCGGCCCAAGAGACGCAGGCGGCGGGGGCGGGTGGCGTACACCTCCTGGCTGATGGCCCAGGGGTCGGCCCCGGCCTCCACCAGCTCCGCCGCCACGCGGAAGGCCTGGGGCGTGGCGTTGGAGTAGCGGAAGGAGCCGGTGTCGGTCTGCAGGCCCACGAACAGGCAGGTGGCCGCCTCGGCCGTGAGGGGCCAGCCCGCCGCCCTGGCCAGCTCGGCCAGCATCTGGCTGGTGGCGGCGCAGGAGGGGTCCACCCAGACCGCGCGGCCGAAGTCGGTCTGGCCCTGGTGGTGGTCCACCACCGCCACCTGCTCCAGCCGGGCCAGGAAGCGGCCGGCCTCGGCGCCGGCGCGTTCGGGCTGGTGGCAGTCCAGCAGCACCGCGGCCTGGGGCCACTGCCGCGGGGGCAGTTGGTCACGCAGGCGCTCGCGGCCGGGCAGGAAGCCGTACTCCGGGGGCACCGGCCCGGCGCTGTAGAGCCACACCTCCTGCCCGCGGGCGGCCAGCAGATGCCCCAGGCCCAGGGTGGCGCCCAGGGCGTCGCCGTCGGGGTCGCGGTGGGCCAGCACCAGCACCCGCGCCGCGTCCTCCAGCATGGCGATCACGTCCTTCACGCCGCGCCCTCCTCGTCCTCGCCCCGGGCCGCGGCCGCGGCGCGGTCGGCGGCGCGCACGCGGCGGATCAGCTCCTCCAGGTCGGCCCCCCGGGCCAGGGAGTCGTCGTACACCGGCACCAGGCGCGGGGTGACCTTCATCTGCAGGCGCGCGGCCAGCTCGCGGCGCAGGAAGGGGGTGGCCTTCTCGAAGCCACGCTGGGTCTCGTCCACGCGGGCGGTGTCCAGCAGGCTGTAGAACACCTTGGCCTGNCGCAGGTCGGGCGAGACCCGCACCTCGGTGATGGTCACCTCCCTGAGCCGGGGGTCCTTGACCCGGCGCAGGAGGAGCTGGGAGAGCTCCAGGCGGATCAGGGCTCCCACCCGGCGGGTACGTCGCGTCACCGTAGGCATGGTCGGCCTCACTCCGCCCAGGGCGCCTCGCCGGCCGGCGCCCAGGCCATGTCCTCCAGGGTGATCACCTCGCGGCGCACGTCGCTGAGCTCGGCCAGGGCCAGGCGCTCCACGAAGCGCACCAGCTCGTCCATCTGGCGCTCCACGAAGCCCACCCGGTTGCCGCACACGGCCAGGCCCAGCTCGATACGCTGCCAGCGGTCGTTGGCCCCNACCTCGGCCGCGGCCACGTTGAAGCGACTGCGCAGGCGGTCGCACAGGGCGCGGACCACCTTGCGCTTGGCCTTGAGGCTGCCGCCCTCGGGCAGAAACAGGGTCAGGGACAGTGCGCCCACCACCATGGCATCACAACTCGGGGGCCACCTCGCGGGTCACGAAGACCTCGATCTCGTCGCCCACCTTGATGTCGTTGTAGTTCTCCAGGCCGATGCCGCACTCGAAGCCCTGGGCCACCTCCTTGACGTCGTCCTTGAAGCGGCGCAGGGAGGAGATGCGGGTGTTGGCCACCACGGTGCCGTCGCGCAACAGCCGCGCCTGGGCCCCGCGCTCCACACGGCCCTCGCTCACGTAGCAGCCGGCCACGGTGCCCACCCTGGGCACGTTGAAGGTCTGGCGCACCTCGGCCCGGCCGATCACCTCCTCCTCCACCACCGGGGCCAACATGCCCGCCAGGGCGGCGGTGATGTCCTCGATGACCTGGTAGATGACCTCGTAGGTGCGGATGTCCACACCCTCGCGTTCGGCCACCTCGCTCACCTTGCCCGCGGGGCGCACGTTGAAGCCGATGATCACCGCCTCGCTGGCCGCGGCCAGCATCACGTCGGTCTCGGTGATGGTGCCGGTGGCGGCATGGATCACCTCCACCTTGACCTCCTCGTTGCCCAGCTTGCCCAGGGCGGAAACCAGGGCCTCCACCGAGCCCTGCACGTCGGCCTTGACCACCAGCTTGAGGGTCTTGACCTCCTCGCCCTTGAGCTGGTCCAGGAAGCCCTCCAGGCTGACCGCCTTGCGCGCGGACAGCTCGGCTTCGCGCTTCTTCTGGGCGCGGTGTTCGGCGATCTGGCGGGCCGCCTTCTCGTTCTCCACCACGGCGAAGTCGTCGCCCGCCTCGGGCACCCCGCTCAGGCCCTGCACCTCCACCGGGGTGGAGGGCCCGGCCAGGTCCACACGCTGGCCGCGGTCGTTGAACATGGCCCGTACCTTGCCCGCGTGGATGCCGCACACGAAGGCCTCCCCCGTGTGCAGGGTGCCTTCCTGCACCAACACCGTGGCCACCGGGCCCCGACCCTTGTCCAGCCGCGCCTCCAGCACGTGGCCGCGGGCGGGCTTGTCCGGGTTGGCCTTGAGCTCCAGCAGCTCGGCCTGCAACAGGAGCATCTCCAACAGCTCGTCAATACCCTGGCCGGTCTTGGCGCTCACCTCCACCATGATGGTGTCACCGCCCCAGTCTTCGGGCACCAGCTCCAGTTCGCTCAGCTCGCGGCGCACCCGATCGGGCTCGGCCCCAGGCTTGTCGATCTTGTTGATGGCCACCACGATGGGCACCTCGGCGGCGCGGGCGTGGTTGATGGCCTCGCGGGTCTGTTCCATCACCCCGTCGTCGGCCGCCACCACCAGGACCACCAGGTCGGTGACCTGGGCGCCGCGGGCGCGCATCTGGGTGAAGGCCTCGTGACCCGGGGTGTCCACGAACACCACCCGGCCCCCTCCGGGCAGGTGCACGTCGTAGGCGCCGATGTGCTGGGTGATGCCGCCGGCCTCGCCCTCAGCCACGTTGGTGGAGCGGATGCGGTCCAGCAGCGAGGTCTTGCCGTGGTCCACGTGGCCCATCACCGTGACCACGGGAGGACGGGGCTTGAGGTCCTCGGGGCGGTCCTCCACGGTCTGCAGCAGGTCCTCCTCCTCGAAGCCCACCCGTTCCACCTCGAAGCCGAACTCGCTGGCCACCAGGGCCGCCTCCTCCACGTCCAGGGTCTGGTTGAGGGTCAGCATCATGCCCTCTTTCATGAGGCGGCCCACCATCTCCGCCGCCTTGACCCCCATGCGCTTGGCCAACTCGCCCACGGTGATGGCCTCGGCGATCTTGATGCGGCGCTTGATGGCCTTGGGCGTGGTGACCTCGGTCTTCTTGGCCTTCTTGGCCCCACGCTTGCGGGCGCGGCCCGGACGGCCGTCGTAGAGGTCGGCCTTGTCCAGGATCTCGCGGCGCCGGCTCTTGGCCTTGCGCATGAGGAACTCGTCGTCGGGGATGGCGGCCTTCTTGCCCTTCTTGCGCCGGCCGCGGCCGCGTTCCTCCTTGCTGGGCGGGGGCACCATCTCCGGTACCGGGGGGACCCCCCGTGGGCCCGGCGCGGGACGGCGGGGTGCGGGCCGCCCACTGGGGATGGGCGCCACCGGGTGCTTGGGCCGGCTGATGATGCGGGCCGGTGCCTCCTCCACCACCCGCGGCGCCCGCTTGATCTTGGGCGCCTCAGGCTCGGGCGGGGTTTGGGGCTTGGGTTCGCTTTCGGGTTGGGGTTCGGGGGCGGATTGGTCGGCGGAGGGCTCGGCCGCGGGCTGGGCCGGGGCCTCGGCTTCGCCTTGAGCCTCGGTGGGAGCCTCGGGCTGAGTCTCGGCCGGAGCCGGGGCCTCGGCCTCCGGGGCCGGGGTCGGCTCGGCCGCGGCAGGGGGTGTCGGCTCCTGGGCTGCGGGCGCCTCGGCCGGTGCTTCCTCCGCGGGCGGGGCCTCGGCTTCGGCTTGGGCCTCGGCGGGAGCCT
>MTPE01000314.1 GCA_002011835.1 Desulfarculaceae bacterium JdFR-95
CAGGCGCAGGTCGGCGGTGGTCAGCCGCCGGCCCGCCGGCACCGACCGCGCCGCCACTACCACCGGGGCCAGCTTCACTCCCTGGCGCGCGGCCAGCTCGGCCTGACTGCGCACCCAGCGATGCGCGCCCCAGGCCGCCGCCCCGGCCAACACCAGGGCCAACAGGAAGAACAAGACCGGTGCCTTGCGCGCCATGGTTCACCTCCTTCACTCGTGCCGCATCACCGTGGTGGCGCTCAGGGTGATGCGGGAGGGCAGCCCCGGGATCAGATTGCCCAGGACCAACAACTGATGGTCGGCGGTGACACTCACCGTGACCAGGTCACCGGTGCTGCCCCCGGCCCCGGTGCTGGAGACCGTCACCGTGCCGGGGAAGCCGGCCTGCTCCAACAAGGCCGCCACCGTGGCCTCCACCTCGGCGTCGTCCGCACCGTCATACAGCGCCCCCAGCCGCGCCCCCTCCCGGCTGGCGCTGACCAGCATCTGCTTGCTGTACCAGGCCGAACCCAACTCGATCACCGCGAAGACCAGCGTGAGCATCAACGGCAGCAGCAGGGCGAACTCCACCACCACTGCGCCTCTCTCACTACGCCACGATCTCAGCCTCCGCAGCATCACAGCCCTCCGGTGACTACCGTGGCCAGCGCACCACCGGCCATGGCCAGCCCGTAGGGCAGGTTGTCCCTCTGGCGCCGGGCCAGCAGCCAGGCCACGGCCAGCAGCCCGCCGGCCAGCACGGTGTAGAGGAACAACTGCACCGCCCCCCACGCACCCAGGAAACAACCCAGGGCGCCCAGTCCCTTCACGTCGCCGGCCCCCACCACCCCCAACAAGTGGAAGGGCAGCATCAGGCCGAAGGCCACCAGCCCACCCAACAGGGCTGTGCCCAGCCCCTGCCAGCCCGCCAACCCCGCCGACAGGCCCACGCCCGCCAGGGCGGTGACCAGGCACAACAGATTCGGTATGCGGCGCGTGGCCAGATCGAAACTGGCCATCAGACAGGCGGACAGGAGGAAACACCCCCGCACGCCCGCCAACCCGCCGCCCCACCAGACCAGCCAGGGTAGGCTGGCCAGAGCCGGGAGGAGCCCCCACAGGGGCCCCCCCAGCTCGGCCCATACCCCGCTGCGCCCGGAGGCGTACACGGGTTGCCGCCCCTGTACTGACGGGCTCTAGCCACCCTGCAGGGCAGTGGTGGCGTCACTGATATTGGTGCTGACCTGGCCACCAAGGGTGAAGGCCGCCGCCGCGATCCCAGCCCCGATCAGGGCCAAGAGCAGAGCGTACTCCACCGCACTGATGCCCGATTCGTCCTTGAGAAGCCTCTTGATCACGCCCATGTTCTTCCCTCCTTGTGGTGGGTTTGCAGTCAATTGCCTTGGGGCAGGCATACAGGGACATCCTTCCAAGGGGCAAGAAGGATGCCAACCCTACCACACAGAAGGACTATCCTGTGCCACTCTGTGATTAATCTGGAATAAGCCGCTATTTTACTCTGGTTATGAGGCTTGCTTCCGTGAAGAAATAGTGAAATGTATGAAAAGGCGGGGCTCGAGGGTTCAGTATACGAATACATCTTTTACCATTTCGTAATTACGAAATGGTAAAAGATCGGCCCTAGCCCCGCCGGCGCCGCCGGGCGTCCAGGCGCGGGTGATGTATGCCCAGTTTGTCCAGCTTGTAGGACAACGCCCGGGGCGATATGCCCAACAGGCGCGCGGCCCGGCTCTGCACCCAGTCCGAGCGGGCCAGGGCGGTCTCAATGGCCCAGCGCTCCAGCTTGGCCAGCTCCAGGGTGTCGGGCACGGGTAGGGGCTCGGCGGGGGAGCCCTTGTCCTCCAGGCCCAGGTCCTCGGGGGTTATCTCCGGCCCCGGGGCGAACAGCACCGCCCGCTCCACCGCGTTGCGCAGCTCGCGGATATTGCCCGGCCAGGGGTGCTCCACCAGGCGCTGGCGGGCCTCCGGGGAGAAGGGCCGCAAGGGGCTTCCGGTCTGGCGGCAGAAGGCCTGCAGGAAGCGCTCGGCCAGGGGCAGGATGTCCTCGCGCCGCTCGCGCAAGGGGGGCAGGTGGATGGGGGCCACGTTGAGGCGGTAGTAGAGGTCGCGGCGGAAGCGCCCCTCCTCCACCGCGCGGGCCAGGTCGCGGTTGGTGGCGGCGATGATGCGTACGTCCACGTGGATGGAGCGGGTGCCGCCCACGCGCTGGATCACCTTCTCCTCGATGGCCCGGAGCACCTTGGCCTGGGTGGCCGGGCTCATGTCACCAACCTCGTCCAGGAACAGGGTGCCGCCGTGGGCCTGCTGGAAGCGGCCGGCGCGGGCCTTGTGTGCGCCGGTGAAGGCCCCCTTCTCGTGGCCGAACAGCTCGCTCTCCAACAGGGTCTCGGTCAGGGCCGCGCAGTTGACCGTGACCAGGGTCCCGTCCCGCCGGGGGCTGTTGGCGTGGATCGCCCCGGCGATCAGGCTCTTGCCCGTGCCGGTCTCGCCGGTGAGCAACACGGTCACGTCGGTGGGGGCCACCCGCGCCACCTGCTTGATCACCCGTCGCATGCCCTCGCTCACCGCCACGATGTGCTCCAGTTGGTAGAGGTAGGGCTGTTCGTGGCGCAGGTAGTCCAGGGCATGGCGCAGGGTGGCCTTCTCCAGGGCCCGGTTCACGGTCAGCAGCAGGTGCTCCAGGTTGAGGGGCTTCTGGTGGTAGTCGAAGGCCCCCCGCCGCATGGCCTCCACCGCGGTGTCCACGGTGCCGAAACCGGTGATCACGATCACCTCGGTATGGGGGGAGTGTTCCTGCAGGTAGCCGAGCACCTCCATGCCCGAGCCGTCCGGCAGGCGCAGGTCGCACAACACCACCTGGAAGACGTGTTCCTGCAGCAGGGCCAGGGCGCGGGCCAGGTCGCCGGCCTGCGAGACCTGGTGCCCGTCCATCTCCAGGGCCTGAGTCAGCACCCGCCGCAGGTCGGCGTCGTCGTCCACCACCAGGATGTGGCTGCCTACGGTCACCGGCTCACCCCGCTGACCTCCACTTCCCCNCGGCCCAGGTAGCGCCGCAGGAAAGGCAGCACCTCGCGGTGGAACTTCAACGGCTTCTCGAAATAGGGCTGGCCCCGCGCGGCCAACTCGCGCCGGGTCTCCTCCTCCCAGAAGAAGGCCGTGACATAGATTACCCGGTCGAAGTCGAACTCCTCTCGCAGGCGGTCGGCCAACTCGAATCCGTTGCCGTCGGGCAGTTTTATGTCCACCAGGGCCACGTCGGGGCGCCGGCCGGACTGGAAGAAGGCCAGGGCCTGACCCAGGTCGGCCGCGGTGGCCACCCGATAGCCGTCGCTGGCCAGCCAGTCGGCCATGGTCTGGCGCACACCCGGTTCGTCCTCCACCACCAGGATAAGGCTCATGCCTACCCGTCCTTTCTCTCTCTACGAGGGAGCCGATACATGGTGTCCCCCCCCAGTTGCCCCTCGTAGTCGATCTCCACCTCTCCGCGCGACAGGGCCTCCATCTCCTCCACCGTGCGTTGAATGCCTTCCACCGCCCGCTGGCAGGCCCCCTGGATCAGCTCCCGGACCTTCTCCTCTCCTCCGGCCCGGCCCGTGGCCATCAGCTCCAGGTAGCCGCGCAGGGTGGCCAGATGGTTGCGCACCTGGTGGCTGACCGTGCCGGCATAGCGCTGCAGGGTGGCCTTCTCCACGCTGGCCCGCTCCCGCCGCAGGGAGGCCAGGGTATAGACCGCACCCGCCAGGGCCAGCCCCACCAGGGACAGTACCGCCACCCTCCCGAAGGCCCGCAGGGTGGCCCGACCCACTGCGCCCAGGGCGGCCTCGGTCTCCACCACCCCCACCACGAAGTTGTCTCCCTCGCTGCGATAGGAGAGCAGAGCCGGCCCCACAGGCAGGCGTTGGCGCAAGGTGCCCTGGGCCCCATAGGCCCCGCGCTCGGCAGCCACCTTTCCTTGTTGCAATNCCCGTTCCAGCTCCCCACCGGCGCGAAAGGCCGCGGCACTGGCCCGGGCCAGGGGGGTGTTGGCCACCCCCAGCCGGCCCTGCCGGTCCATGAGCCACAGGTTCAGCCCCCGCGCGGCCGGGGCCAGGATGTTCTCCCACAGGTCGGGGATGGAGTGCTGCAGCATGACCGCGGCCCGGAAACGCCCTTGATCGTCGCGCAGGGCCGAGGCCACCACGAACACCAGTCGTCCCGGGGCCGGGATCAGGGGTGATACGTAGAACTCGCGCTCGGGGTCTTCCCGGAAGGCCCGGACCAGGAAGCCGTAGTCCGGCAGCCAGGGATCCTCCAGCCAGGGGCGGGTGCGTTTCAGCTCGGCGATGCGTTGCCGCGGCAGGGGCTCGCCGTCCTCGTCGATCACCGCGGCCTGGCGGCTGGGCCGCAGGCGGCCGTCGGGATCCACCACGGCGATGCCCTCCACGAAGCAGTGGCCGTCGGGATAGACGTACCACATCAGGGTCTGGCGCAGAAGCTCGGCCTCGTCCCCCTGGCCCAGGTGCAGGGTGTCGTCGTAGGTGTCGGCCAGGGCGTCCCACTTCACGTCGTTGAGCTGTTCCTGCAGTTGGTCCAGCTGGTTGGCGATGCGGGCCAGGTGCCGGGCCCGGGACGCGCTCTTGAGCTGGCCGGCCAACAGCCAATAGGTCGCCCCCAAGGGCAGGGACAGGGCCAGGGTCACCACCAGGAAGAAGGCCCAGCGCCGCCAAGTGCGGGACTCAGGCATGACGTCCCTCCCCCCGGAAGGGTATGCGCAGGGTGAAGACCGTGCGCCCGGGGCGCGAGTCCACCTGGAAGCGCACCCCATAGGGCTCCAAGAGCTGGCGCACCGAGTACAACCCCAGGCCGGCCGAGCCGGTGTCCCCCTTGCGGGTGGTGAAGAAGGGCTCGAAGATGCGCTCGCGGTCCTGGGGCGGGATGCCCACGCCGGTATCCTCCACCTCCACCACCACCTCGCCGTCGCGCCAGGCCGTGGCCACGCGCAGGCAGCGGCGCTCACAGCCCTCCATGGCCTGCACCGCGTTGCGCAACAGGTTGCGGAAGCTCTGGGAGAAGTCGGAGTACAGGCCCCAGATGGGAGGCAGGGCGGGGTCCAGCTCCAGGCGGCGCTCTATCTTCTGCTTGAGCCCCAGGTTGTCCTCGGCGAAGCGCACCTCGCGCTGCAGGATCTGGTTCAGGTCCAAAGGCTCGTAGCGGCGGGCGGCCTCGGCGTGCATCTTGGCCAGCAGGTCGCGGGTGGCGCGGGTGATCTGGTCCACGGTGTTCAGCAAGGTGCGCAAGCCGTCGCGGGCCGAGCTGGGCCAGCGCTCCATCTCCTGGGCCAGGGCCGGCACCCGGCGCCGAGCCCGGTCCAGGCACAGCTCCACCAGCTCCGCGGTGGAGCGGATCACCGACAGGGGACCGGCCAGGTTGTGTATCAGCCCCGCGGTCAGGGAGCCCAGGTCCACCAGGGAGGCCTGCCCCGTGCACACCCAGGCCCGATATTCCCCCCCCAGGCCCACGCACACCCCCCGCAAGAGCAGACCCTGCTGGGGACCCGACCTCAGGCGCCCCAGGATCGGGGACACCTGTCCCGGGCCAGCAGCCGCCGGGGGCGGCTCCAAAAGGTGGGACGGCCCGCACCCCGCATACCCCTGCTCCGGGAGCCCAAACAGCTCTTGGGCCGAGCGGTTGGCCGACTCCAGGACATCCCCCCGCCAGAGGAGCACCGGCTCCTCCAGATAGTCGATCAGGCGGCGCACGTCGTCGGCTTGCTGGCTGCGACCCATGGTTGTCTTCTCCCTACTGACCCTGCTGCTCCTGCCCCTGGCGGGGGCTGCCCCGGGCACGCGGCAAGAGCCGGAGAAAATCCCCGCGCCTGTGAGCCCGACCCCCGGGTCGGAGGCGAAGGTGGAACCACCAGCGAGCAACAGGATGGCTCCGAGCCCGCCTCCCCTGGCCGGTGGTTGGCCCGGCCCTTGCAGTTATTGGTGAGCGGTTACGCCCTGAACTGATTCGCTCTCCCAACAGGGGCAGGCAGGGAGGGTGATGAGGATCAGGGCGTAACCTTTTTTGCTCCTCTGGGGTTTGGTGTACGGATATACCATGTTTTTGAGTAGTTATGCCATTCGCTCTTGCGTGGGGCAGGCTGGGAGCGGCCGTGGGGCCAGGCATGGGGCGGCGGTGGGTCTGGCAGGGGGTGTGGTCAGGCCCGCGGGAATTTCGGGCATTGTGGCCATAAAAATATCAGGTGGCTTTGCCCGAATCAGGCTGTATGACCCGTCACGCCCTGACCCCCCGACTCCGCACCAGACGCCATGCCGTCTCCACCAGACGGTCTAGGTCTCGCAGCTTGTCCAAAAAGGCCGCCGCGCCTGCCTGGCGGCTCATCTGGGGCATGCGCGGGTCGCCGTGGGCGCTGAGCACGATCACCGCCGGGGAGCTCTCGTCTCGGGGAGCGGACATCTCCCGCGCCAGGTCCAGGCCGCTGATGTCGGGCAGGCGCACGTCGATCACCACCAGGTCCGGGGGGCGGGCCGCGGCCTGCCACCACTGCCGTGCCTGCTGGCCGTTGCCGCAGCAGGCCACCTCCATGCCCTCGGCCGTCAGCAGGGTGCGGTACAGGGCCGCGGTGTCGGGGTCGTCTTCCACCACCAGCACCAGGGGATGATTCACCATCGGGTTCACGACCGGGCCTCCAGGGTCACGGTGAAGGTGGTGCCCACCCCGGGCTGGCTTTCCACCCGGATGTCCCCGCCGTGCAGGCGTACGATCTCCTGCACCAGGCTGAGGCCAATGCCCAGGCCCTCCAGCCGGCCGGAGCCCGACACCTCGGCTCGATAGAAACGGTTGAATATCTTGGCCATCTGTTCACGAGCCATGCCCACGCCCGAGTCGGAGACCTCCAGTTGCACCTGCCCGCCCTCCTCTCGCAGGACCACCCGCACCGAACCTCCCTCCTCATTATACTTGATCGCGTTCATGAGCAGGTTGTCCACCAACTGCACCAGCTTCTCGGCGTTGCCCCTCACTACCACTGGATGGGGAGGCAAGGCAAGCTCCATCCTCACCTGCTTCTCCGCCGCCACCGGCCGCAGGTTCTCGGCCTCGGTGCGGACCACTGTGTCCAGCTCCACCGGACCCATCTCGAACTGCTCCTTGGCGTGGCTCAGGCGGGCCAGGTCGAGCAGGTTGTTGATCTGGCGCTCCAGCTTGGTCAGGTTGCGCCAGCAGATGTCCAGGTATTCCTGGGCCTGTTCGCCCTGGGCCTGGCCCTGGCGCAGCAGTTGCAAAAAGCCTTTGAGCGCCACCAAGGGGGTCTTCAGCTCGTGGCTGAGGGTGGTCAGGAACTGGTCCTTGAGCTCCTCCACGTCCTTTATCTCCTCCAGGGCCTTCTCCAGGGCGGTGGACTTGCGTATCAGCTCCCGGTGCAGCTCCTCCTGCTGGGTCACGTCGCGCAGGATGGCCCCCAGGATCCAGGGTTGGTCCTCGGGGCCGCGCTCCAGGGATATGTTGGCCTCTATCTTCATGATACCGCGGTCGGTGGCGATCTGTCCCTTATGCAGGCCCTCGCGGCCGGCCAACACCGCCCCCCAGCCCTGCTCCAGGGTCACGAAGCGGTCCACCGGCTGGCCCAACACCTCGCTCTTGAGACGGCCCACCGCCTGACAGAAGGCCTGGTTGGCGTCCAGTATCCTCCCTCCCGCCGGGCTCAGGGACAGGAACATGTCCGGGGCGGCCTCGAAGAAGCGGCGGTAGAGGCTCAGGTAGTCCACCAGGGCCTCACGCAACACCTGGATGGCCATGCCCAGGCGGCTGAGCTGGTCCAGGCCCAGGGGCCAGTCGCGGATGGTGCCCGAGCCCCCCAGGGCCAAGGCGTGGCAGTGGTCGATCAGGGTGTCCACCTGCCGCTCCACCTGGCGGTAGTAGCACCAGGCCACCACCACCGCTCCCAGGGCCGCACCCAACACGGTCAGTCCCCCGCTGAGCCAGAACCAAGGCCGGCCCGGCTGGGGCTGGCAGCTGGCCAGGACCACCAGCAGCCCCAAGGGCGGGATCACGGCCACGGCCACCAAGCCCAACGCCAGGCGTATGAAAGACCACCTACGCATCAACGTCCCCTTGGCCGGGCTCCTGCCAGAGCCTAAACCCCGCTCCGGCTCGGTGTCAACGCATGCCTCGCCCGCCCAGGAGGACCGTCCGCTCGGCGAAGGTGCCCCTGTCCTCTGGACGTAACTCCCCAGGCCAGATACTGCGCGGGGCCTTGGGCAAGCCAGGTTGGCGTGATATGATTCCAACTAGAACGGTGCGCGTTGTTGGCCTTTGCCAGGGAAACACGCCTTCGCGGGGCCGGGGGGTGGCTAGCATGCAGGTTATGTTCCTCTCGCCGGAGGTGTGGCCCTTCCACCGTGTGGGGGGCCTGGCGGAGGTGGCCCACGACCTGCCCCTGGCCCTGGGGGCCCGCGGCCACCGCGTGGAGGTGGTCACGCCCAAGGTCAAGCTCCCCCCGGAGCTGGAGGAGACCCTGGAGACCGTGCCCGTCACCCTGGAGGTGCCGGTATCCTGGCGCCGCCACCAGGCCAAGGTCCAGCGCCACCGCCTGGGCCCGGGGGTCACGGTCTGGTTCATCAACCACGACCACCTGTTCGACCGCGAGGGCCTCTACGGCAACGCCTATGGCGACTACGAGGACAACTGCGAGCGTTTCATCTTCTACAGCCGCGCCGCCCTGGAGCTGGCCTTGGCCCTGGACTGGCGGCCCCAGGTGGTCCAGGCCAACGACTGGACCGTGGGTCTGGTGCCCCTGTACCTCAAGTCCCTGTATGCCTCCCACCCCCAACTGGGGACCAGCGCCAGCGTGATGAGCGTGCACAACCTGGCCAACCAGGGCGTGTTCTGGCACTACGACATGCCGCTGACCGGCCTGGGCTGGGAGCACTTCCACCCCGAGGGCATCGAGTTCTACGGCAAGATCAACTTCCTCAAGGCCGGCCTGATCTTCTCCGAGCTGATCACCACGGTCAGCCACTCCTACGCCCAGGAGATACTCGCCCCGCAGATGGGCTGCGGCCTGGAAGGAGTGCTGGCCGCGCGCCGTGAGCGCCTGGTGGCGGTACTCAACGGCGTGGACTACCAAACCTGGGACCCGGCCACCGACCCCCACCTGGCCGCCAACTACAGCGCCGCCGACCTGGCCCCCCGCCGCCTCTGCCGGGCCGAGCTGCGCCAAGCCCTGGGCCTGGGCCAGGACACCGGTCGTCCCCTGGCCGCTTTCGTGGGGCGGCTGCTGGACCGCCGGGGCATGGACATCCTGGCCCCGGCCGTGGAGCGCATCCTGGACATGGGTCTGGAACTGATATTCATGGGCCAGGGCGAGGACCGCTACCACGCCCTGCTCACCGCCCTGGCCCGCAAACGCCCCGGAGAGCTGGCCGTGCACATCGGCTTCGACAACGCCCTGGCCCACAAGATCATGGCCGGGGCCGACCTGTTGCTCATGCCCAGCCGCTTCGAGCCCTGCGGCCTGCACCAGATGCAGGCCATGCGCTACGGCTGCATCCCCGTGGTCCGCGCCACCGGAGGGCTCAAAGACACGGTGGAGGACCACCAACCCCAGCGTCCCGGCGTGGGGTTCGTGTTCGAGCCCTACTCCTCCGAGGCGCTGCTGGGAGCCCTGCGCCGGGCCGTGGCCACCTATGGCCAGCCCCAACAGTGGCAGGGGCTGATGACCCGGGCCATGGCCAAGGACTTCTCGTGGGACAGCGCCGCCCCCCGCTACGAACAGATCTACCAGCGGGCAGTGGCCCTACGTCAGGAGAGCTAACCCCATGGACCGCGACCGGCAGTTCCAGACCTTGGCCCAGGTGGTGGAGATCGCCAACACCTCGGTGGACGTGGGAGAACGCCTGGAGTCCATCCTGCGGGTGGTGAGCGAGCGGCTGGGTGCGCGCCTGGCCGTCCTGTTCATGCAGGAACACCGCAAGAGCCGCCTGGTCCGCGCCCACCTCTGGCCCCCGAACGCCCTGCAAGGTGAGCCGGTAGGGGTGGAGTTCGGCCGCTGCGCCGTGGGCAAGGTGGCCTTCCGCCGCGAACCCCTGGTCATCTCCTCCGTCACCCCGGACCGCGACCCCACCCTGGACCACATCGCAAACCCCGGCGAAGGCGTGGCCCTGTTCCCGGTCATGGACGACAACCGCCTCTACGCCGTGCTGGCCCTGGTATTCCCCGCCTTCTCCGGCCTGGAGCCGGACGACATGGTGCTCATGCAGATGGTGGCCCGCGAAATGGCCGGCGCCATACGCAACTTCCGCCTCTACCTCGAGGCCAAGAAGCGCATCACCGAGCTAAACGTGCTCTCCGACCTGGGACGCACCGCGGTCTCTACCATCGACGTGGAACCACTGCTGGAGAACGTGGCCAGCATCTGCGCCAAGCTCCTGGGTGCCCGCGGCGGGGTGGTGGAGGTCTCCAGCGGCAACGGCCAACCCCAGGTGCTCCGCGCCACCTACGGCCGCGTGCCCACCGTCTGCCTGGGCAACAAACGCTGCCAAGACTTCTGCACCGTACAGGAGACCCGCATCAGCAACCTGCCCGTGCGCACCTGCCACCCGCCCAAGGGCGAACTGGGCTTCTCCCAGGGCATGTGCGTGGCCCTGACCTTCAAGGGACCCTACCGCGGACACCTCTGCGTCTACGACAAGGTGGTCAGCGAACCCGGCGCCCGAACCGGCTTCACCGCCGACGACCAGGACCTCATGGCCTCCATGTCCTCCATGGTCTCCGCCGCCCTGGAAAACGCCCTCACCTTCCAGCGCGTGGAGGAGCTGGCCCAGCGTAACGAGGAGATGGTCGGTGCTCTGGCCACCCTGTTCGAGATCAGTACCGTGCTCATGACCACGGTGGACTTCGACCAGACCGTCCAGATCATCCTCCAGGCCGTGATCCACCCCGCCGGCCTGGACCACGACCGCGTGCTGCTCTTCCTCCTGGACGAACACGACCACGTGCTGCGCCCCGTGGCCGACCTGGCCAAACCACCCCAGGCCACCCATACCCACGAGCTGGTGCAGACCCTCAGCGAGATCAAGGACGGCGCCGGCCCGGGACTCTCCCTGGCACCCGACCTGGTGGGACTGAAGATCGCCCTGGACCCCAACCAGAGCGTCCTGGCCCAGACCGTACTGGAACGCCGCGCCATACGCGTCAACCAACCCGAACAACACCCCCAGGTCAGCAAACAGTTCCTCGCCGCCACCGGCCCCCACCCCTTCGTCAGCGTACCCATGTTCGCCAAGGGCAAGACCGTGGGCGCCCTGGTGGTCAACAACCAGCTCAGCCAACGGCCCTTCAGCGACCGCGACATGAAACTGCTGGCCATGCTGGCCAACCTGGGCGGCCTGGCGGTGGAGAACAGCCGCCTCTACCAACGCCTGGAATACGCCAACCGCGAACTGGCCCAGATGCGAAACCGCCTGCTGGAGGCCGACAAACTGGCTGCCCTGGGCGAGGTGGCCGCCGGCGTGGCCCACGAGATCAGAAACCCCCTGGTCTCCATCGGCGGCTTCACCCGCCGTATCCGCAAGAAAGTGGGCAAAGACTCCGCCATCACCCGCTACCTGGACGTGATCATCGACGAGGTCAACCGTCTGGAACGCACCCTCAACGAGATGCTGGACTTCTCCACCGACACCGGAGGCAACTTCGACGAACAGGCCCTCAGCGACATCATGGACCACGCCCTGGAGCTCTTGTCCCGCGAGCTGGAAGAACACCACATCCAGGTGGTGCGCGACTACGCCCCCGAGCTGCCCAAGGTCTTCTGCGACGAACGCCAGATCAAACACGTGTTCCTCAACCTCTACCTCAACGCCATCCAGGCCATGGGCCGCGGCGGCGGCAGACTGACCCTGCGTTCCTACCTGGTCACCCGCGAGGGCAAACAATTCGTGGCCGGAGAGGTCTCCGACACCGGCGGCGGCATACCCCTGGAGGTGATCCACAAGATCTTCAACCCCTTCTTCACCACCAAGGACGAAGGCAGCGGCCTGGGCCTGTCCATCGTGCACAAGATCGTCACCCGCCACTTCGGACAGGTGGAGGTTCACAACCGCGAGGGCGAAGGCGCCTCCTTCCTGGTCACCCTGCCCGCGGCCGAGGAAGGCCGCGCCTACCTGAAATAGCCGCCCCCGCCCGCCCCACCCC
>MTPE01000381.1 GCA_002011835.1 Desulfarculaceae bacterium JdFR-95
GGCGCGCAGCCTCCGGCCCAGGGGGGAGGGGGGCGGCGGCAGCAGCCTCCGCGCCACCAGCGCCGCACGCAGGCGTGCCGCCGCTCCGGTGGGCGCCGGCTCGGCCAGGGGCAGCTCCCACACTTCCTCCGCCAGCCCGGCCAGGGAGTCCCCGCCCCGGCCCGGCGGCCGCAGGAGCAGGGTCTGCACGCCCTCCTGGGAGGCCACCGCCCCCAGGGCGGTGAGCAGGTTGCGCAGGTAGTGTTCCCCTGCGGTCCAGCCCGCCTTGCCCAAGTCCGCCACCGCCACCCGCATGGCGCCTAGTCCTGTCCTTCCTGCGCCTGCAGTTGCTCGCGGCACCAGCGCACGAAACCGCGCAGGCCGTCCTCCAGATCCACCCGGGGGCGGAAGCCCAGGGCCTGCAGCCGGCCGGTGTCGGCCCGCCAGCGGCGGGGTGTGCCCGCGGGCAGGAGGCCGTCGAACTCCACCGGGCCCTGGTAGCCCAGCTCCTCGGCCACCAGGCGGGCCAGCTCGGCGATGGACAGCTCGCGGCCCAGGGCCAGGTTGTAGGCCTCGCCCTGCAGGGGCGCGCGCTCCGCCACCAGGCAGGCGGCCCGGGCCACGTCGGCGGCGTGGATGAAGTCGCGGGTCTCCTCGCCCGTGCCCATGAGGTACAGGCGTCCCTCGCGCAGCACCTTGCGGCACAGGTCCCAGACCACCTGGCGCCGCAGGCCCTCGCCGAAGGCCGAGAACACCCGCAAGGAGGCGAAGGGCAGGCCGTAGAGGCGCTGGAAGAGGGCGCCGGCCTGCTCGCACATCAGCTTGTGCAGGCCGTAGGGGGACAGGGGCGCGGTGGGGGCGGTCTCGCTCACCGGCAGCGCGGGGGGATCGCCGTACACCGCGGCCGAGGACATGAGCACGGTGCGGCACTCCGGGGCCAGGCGGCGCAGCACGTCCAGCAGCTGGTAGGTCACCACGGCTCCGGCCTGGAAGTCGCGCCAGGGCTCGGCCAGGGAGGCGGGCACCGAGGCCCCCCCCGCACAGTGCAGGCAGGCCCAGGGCCGGTGGCGCGAGACCACGCCCTCCAGCCCGGGGTCGGGCAGGCGNATGCGATAGAACAGGGCCAGGTCNCCCGCCCGTTCCGGCGGCGGCTGCACCGCGTCCAGGCCGATCACCTGGTGGCCGNCGGCCGACAGCTCCCGCGCCAGGTAGGAGCCCAGGAAGCCCGAGGCCCCGGTGAGCAGCACCGCGCCCTCCAACCTCACACCTCCCGCCTTACGGCCAGGGCCACGCCGTAGCCCAGCTCGGTGTACTCCCAACAGGCGAAGCGCCGGTCCGAGGCCACCTCCCGCCGCCACACCTGGTGCAGGTAGGGGTGGGCGGGATGGCAGATGTCGTCGAACACCACCACCCCTCCCAGCTTGAGCCGCGGCAGCACCAGGCGCAGGTCCGCCGCCGCCCCCTCCTCGCTGTGGTCTCCGTCCACGGTGATCAGGTCGAACCAGGCCTCGGGGTGGGCCTCCAGGTAGGCGGGCACGGTCTGGCGGCTGTCGCCTTTGATCAGCTCCAGAGGCCCGCGGTGGCCCAGCCTGGCCAGCTCCGCCCGCACGAACTCCGGGCCCGGGTTGGGCATGCCCGCGTAGGTGGGCTTGTCCCACAGGTCGAAGCCCACCAGGGCGCAGTCCGGACAGGCCGCCGCCACCACCGCCAGGCTGCGGCCGCGGCGCACCCCGATCTCCAGGTAGCGCTCCGGCCGCAGCAGGCGGGCACAGGCCGCCAGCACAGTGACGATGTCGGCATAGCGCCAGGCGGAGCCGTAGCGCTCCAGGCCGGTGCGGTAGTAGCGGGACAGGTAGCGGATGTAGTCGTCCGGCTCCAGGCGCTCCACCACCGCCATGGCCGCGCGCAGGGTGTCGGGGTGGGTGGCGGCCCCGCCCAGGGTCTGCGGCCCCACCATCACGGGATGGTACTGGTCCCGGCCCTCGGCCCGGCCGGGGAACACCGCCCCCGCCGCCCGGGGCACCTCCCCGGGGGCGGCGGCCGCGGCCTTCTTCCTTCCCCACCAGGCGGCCATGGCTAGCGCTCCACGTGGCTGCCGCCGGGGAAGTCCTCGGCGGGGTAGACGAAGGGCGTGCCCTCCAGGATGCCGCGGCAGATCACCTCCAGGCCGGGGTCGCGCCCCGGGGCCAGCTCGTCCAGCCCGGAGATGCTCACCCGATAGGCCGCCTTGCCCCCGGCCGGCTCCACGCACCCCACCGGGATCATGCGGCGGAAGAAGAAGTGGAAGGCGTACATGCGGGCGCGGCGCACCGTGTCCTGGTCCAGGCGGCGGCCCCAGGGCAGCTCGTCCAGGATGGCGAAATACTCCTGGCGCGAGCCGGCGTCGCGGGTCAGCCCCTTGCCCCGGATCCAGGCCTCGCCGGCCACGATCACCGGCACCCCCATGCTGGTCAGCTCCACCCCGGTCTTGGTGCCGTAGATGATCACCGCGTCGCAGCGCTCCATGAGGGCATAGGTGCTCACGTCGCTGTCCGGCCCGAACACGAACACGTTGTCCGGCAGCCGGGGGAAGGCAGCCGCGATCTCGTCCGCCACCAACTGCCGCGAGGGGATGCCCCCGCGGATCTCCGCGGGGTGGATGCGGATCAGCAGCTGTAGATCGGGCCGCCGGGCGAAGTAGGCGATGGTCTCCAGCACCCAGTCCTTCATGCCGGGGAAGGCGTTGGCCGGATAGTGGAGCTGGGCGTCCCACATCACGTTGGTGAGCAGGCCCACCCAGGGCTTGTCCGGGTCCAGGCCCACCTCAGCCACCACCTCCTCCACGTCCTCGCGCGGCTTCTCGTGGAAGTAGATCCAGTCGCGGGTGCCGTGGATGCGGCTGGCCAGGTACTCCAGGGTGACGCGCTCCAGCTCCCCGCTCCAGGGCACGTTCTCCCAGCTGGTGGTGGGCTCGGTGAGCATGGTGTGGTGGTAGGTGTCGCCGTGGCTGAAGATGAAGCTCTTCTTGCGGTAGGCCGGCTGCCAGTTGGCCACCCGCACCCCTTTGCTGCGGGCCACCTCGCCCACCAGGCCCTGGGGCACGTAGATGCCGTGGTGGAAGCTGGCGCACACGAAGCGCTGCCGCTCCAGCAGGTGCGAGACCGCGGCCGTGGCCTGCAGGGCGGCCTGGAAATACTGCCGCAACACCGGCTCGGCCAGGGGCTCGTTCTCCAAATCTCCCCGGGCGAAGAAACGCAGGGCCCCGGCCAGGGCGTGCTCGCCCACCTTGAGCCCGTCTTGGGTGTAGGCCGGGATCTCCGCCGCGGGCATGTGCCCGGCCAGCTCGCGCGCCCGGCGGGCCTCCTCCGGGGACAGCAGCTCGCCGTAGGTCACCACCCTCACCCCCAGCCCGTCGAACATGCGGCGCGCGGGCTGGTAGCAGCGCCGGCACAGATCGCGGGGGGCGCCCTGGCGGGCGAAGCGCTCCAGGCCCTGGCCCACGCGGTAGACGGTCAGGTACTCGCAGGCGCTCAGACAGCCGTCGCACAACAATACCGTGACCTCGGCCCCGCGCAGGGTCAGCGCCGCGGCCAGCAGTCCGTCCAGGGTGGCCATGGGCAGGTAGCCGCCCACCCCGGTGGCGATCAGTACCGACCGTCCGCCCCGCGCCGCGGCCAGGGCCTCCTGCCAGCGGTCCCAGTCGCCGGCCAACAGCCGCGGCCAGTCGGTGTGGGGAGAGGCATTATCCCCCTCTTTCTTCAAAAAACGCCTGAGGCGCAGCGGACCCAGACCAGCCATCGGTACTCCTTTCCTGATCGACGGCTAACAGGTCGCTCAGTCTCTTTCGGGATGCTTCCGCACCAAGATGCAAGCAGAAGTCCCCAAAGGCAAATTTCTAGCCGTCAGCCAGCGGGCCTCCAGGCAACACAGGGCATATAACAAACGGTTGAGCGGGGCTGGGGGCATGCTCACGTCCGAACGTGCCTCTTCACGCGAAAGCTGACGCCGCGGCCGTCGCAAAAGCTTCCAGGTGGCCATAAAGGGAAACAAAAGGGCAAAGAGATAGGTGGCGCGGAGGATCTCGACCGGATGGGGTCGGAAGAGCTCTCGCATCTGCCGCAGATTGTAACGCCGCACCGCATGTACGGCCAAATCGTGCTCGCTGGCCAACCACTGATGGGCGGACATTTGGAACAACCCCAGTCCTCCCGGTTTGAGCACACGGATCGCCTCGGCCACCAGGGCTGGCGGGGAAACCGCCTCACACTCCAGTACGTCTATGCAGGTAACCAGGTCGAAGCTCTCGGCCACGAAAGGCAGCCGGTTTCCGTCCGCCACGATCACCTGCGAAAGACCCCGCTGACAGCAAAAGGTGCAGGCCTGATGAGCCATGTCGATGCCTGTCACCCGATAACCAAACCGGGTCAACTTCTCCAGCCACCCCCCGGTTCCGCATCCTATATCCAAGGCCAGGGGAGGTGGTCCCTCCCTGGAGGGCGGCGGTATCAGGGCCGACAAAAAACGATGCAGGCCCCGGTACCACCACATGTCGTCTTCACAGGCCCGCATGCGGGCATATTCGTCAGGGTTCATGCTTCCACGTCGTAGGGGAAGATGTCCGGCTCGTCATCCCGATAGCGATAGGACTTCAGCAACAGGAAATCGGAATCCTCCAGAAACCGGATCATATGAGTTTCATAGGGGCGCAGCACCACCCCCTCCATGCTGCCCAGCTCGGCGGTGACCGACTCGTCATTGAATATCAAGCGTATCTTCACCTCGGCTCGACCGGAGAGCAGGTAAAAGAAGGCACGACACTCCCGGTGGTAGTGGTTGCCCAGACGCGCCCCCTTACGCATACTGCCGTGGATCACGGTCTCCCAGGGGCCCTCGTTCACCACCTCCACGAACAGCCCCCGGTCATCCCGGCGGATGAAGGTGGGCTCCTTTACCTCGGCCTCGATCTCTGGAACGACTCTCTTGGGCGGCATATCACCTCACCAGTCGAAAACGGGCCATGAATATCCGAAAGACATAGCGCAACCCAGTACAGAAGAACGCCCACAAAGAAGGCATGGACTTCGATACCCCCTGGCTGCGATCCCTGAAGGCATAGCCCACTTCTATGATCTTCAGTCCGTGCCGCTGCGCATCGTAGAGGAACTCGATGAAGTATTCACCATAACCGTAGGGTATCAGTGTGACCGAGTTGAACACGTCCCGGCGCAAGGCTACGAATCCGCTGTCGTAATCCTTGATGTGCCCTCCCAGGACCAGCCGCGCCAGCCCATTGATGGCCTTGCTGGCCAGGACGCGTATGGGTTCCCGGTTGTCGCTACCTCCGGGGGCATAGCGAGATCCCACCGCTATGTCATACCGGTCCAAACAATCGATCATCTTCTTCAGGACTTCCACCGGCATGGTCATATCGGCGTCCATCCAGCACACGATATCGCCGGTGCTTTCCAGGATGCCGCGATGGAAGGCGGTAGCCAATCCCCTCACCTTGCGGCGAATCAATACCAGACCGGGATACTCCAACCCCGCAACCACCTCGGCGGTCCCGTCGGGAGAATTGTCGTCCACAACGATTACCTCGAGAGGAGACTCTATCTGCCGGTAGAGGCTGGCCACCAGCTCGGCTATATGTTCCCTCTCGTTGTAGGTGGCTATCACCACCGACACTTTGCTTCCAGGCGGTCGCATGGCTCTCCTTCATCTGCGACAAGCAAGCAAGACTTTGGCCACCGTCTCCAAATCCTGCCGACTCAGGCCCACTCCCGAAGGCAGACACAACCCGCGTTCTGAGACAAGGTCGGAAACAGGATATTCACCACGCGTGTCGGGCAACCGGGGGTCGTCACCCTGATATGCAGGCTGGCGATGAAGCGAACAGAAAGCGGTCCGCGTCTCTACACCTCGACGGGACATCTCCTCCATCACCTGGTCGCGAGAGAGGCCAAACTCGGGCTCCACCAAAATGGTATAGTTCCAGAAAGCACTTCGCGCCCATTCTTTTTCCTGGGGCAGACGGATCCCCGGCACCTCGGCCAGGAGCTCACGGTAAATCTCCGCGTTACGTCGCTTGGCCGCAAACTTCTCCCCTGCCCGCTCGGTCTGGGCCAAACCAATGGCCGCCTGTAGGTTGGTCAGCCGGTAGTTGAAAGCCACCACACGGTGCCAGTAGCGACGGCCCCCACCCTCGAAGCCCTGATTACGCAACAGCCGACACCGCTCGGCCAGATCGGGATCGTCGGTCACCACCATCCCACCCTCACCCGTGGTCAAGGTCTTCGTGGCGTAAAAACTGAAACAAGCCGCATCTCCCAGACAGTTGGACCGACTCCCCCGATACTCGCTTCCGTGGGCCTGGGCCGCGTCGACTATCAGCTTGAGCTCATGCTTCGCAGCCAGACGCTTCAAGGCATCCATGTCACAAGGGTGACCATACATGTGAACCGCCAAGATGGCCTTGGTCTTGGGCGTGATCTTCTCCTCCACCAACCCAGGGTCCAGACAGAATGTCTCGATGTCCACATCTACAAACACTGGCTTGGCACCGGCCAGGATCACCATGTTGGCATCGGCCACCAAAGTGAAGTCGGGAACGATCACCTCATCCCCAAAACCTATCCCCAATGCCACCAGAACCATGTGCAGGGCAGCGGTGCCGCTGCTACAGGCCACCCCATACCTGGCGCCACAATAGGAAGCGAAAGCCTCCTCAAAGGCGGGAATGTATTTGCCCATTGAGGAGATCCAGTTGGTGTCCAGACAGTCCAGCACATAACGACGCTCGTTGCCATCCAAGACCGGCAAGTTTTGAGGGATCATGACCTGTCCTCGTCTCCTCGAGACATTAACCGCGAGGACTCTCCTTCTCCTCGTCCCTCGAAGGAGAGACCAGCGCCTCGCCCCGCAACACCTTCCCATACGCCCCCTGGTTCTGGGGCGCGGTGTTGCGGTACACCGCCAGAGGACCAAAACGTCGGGAAGGAATCACTTCCATCAAACGCCAAGTGGGGTCCTGAGCCACACGCCGGGCCAGATAGCGTGCCACGGCCTCGGCGTAGGGATTGTCGAACACCCCGGTTATGGTGGCAGGGTCATGGAAGACCACCACCACGTCTACGTACCGTTTGATGTTGGCATACACGCGGGGACCTATTTGCTCTGGCTTCAATCCCGGATAGTTGCCCTTCCACATGGATATGTGGTTACCAAAGAAATAGTCCTGACCTGCCGGCAGAATCAGCTTGCCCGAGGAATAGAAGGCCTCCATGGTCGGAATCCACGAATACTCATTGAAGGCCGCCAACCACAGAATGCGGCCGTCTTGACGCGCAAGCACCCGGGCCAAGGCGCGGTCCAGCTCCTTCTGTGCCCATTGCCGGGGGGAAGGGTGCAAGGCCCTCTGGTACTGGGCCCAAGAGGCGTGTGCTCCTGCCGCACACCCTAACGCCAACAGAATCCCCAGTACCCACAACGTCCACTTGCGACGCAGATCCCGATTCTTCCACCGCACCGGAGCCAGCGCGGCCAAGAACAGGCCGGGCGCGGTGAAATTGGAATTGTGCAGGTCACGAATCACATGCAAAATAGGTATCTGCAGAAAGGGGTGCCCCACGGCGAACCATACCACCCCCGCCTGCTGGGCCATATCCTGGCCCCGCGCCCGCAGCCAAAACAAGTTGGCTAGCAGAATCGCACCCAACACCAACAGTACCTTCCGGCTGAAAAACATCGCGATCCCGCGGGCCGTGTTGAGCGTGGCCCCCCACAAGGTGCCGCCCAAACCATAGCCGTAAACAGGGTAGAAATCGAAATTGGTCTCCCAGTGCGCTACGATGAACCAACCTGCCAAAAGCACCACCGGCACACCCACCCACAGAGCCGGGACAACCACCGCCCGGAGGAAACTTCTCTCCTCGCGCCAGCGCCGCCAGAGATAGAAGGCCAAAACCGGCCCTCCCAAAACCAGGGCATACCCCCCTGCCACCCAACGTCCCAAGCATCCCCAGGAAACCAACACGGCGAACATCACCAGCCAGCCTGGCCGACGGGCACCCTCTGACCACAAAAGGCAGAACAGCCCCGCACCGATATAGAGCGCCGCAGGCAAGTCCAACAAATAAGAGGCCAACCCATAGGTCACGTGATACAGGCCCGGCAAAGTGCAAAACAAGAGCATCGCCCCGCCAGCATAGACCGAACTCCCACTACGGCGCCAGATCGTGTAGCCCAGCAGAAACAAGAAAACGGCCAGCGCCGGCAACACCGTGGCCATGTGCCCCATAGGATGCGCCAGCAAACTCGGCGCCAACAACAACAAGGGCACAGTCCGCGCCGGGTGGCGGGCATTGTTCACCCATTCCTCCCACGCCAAAGCCCAGCGACTCTCTCCCAAGACCCAGCGCTGATACAGACGGGCGTTGTAATAGCAGTACGAAACGTGATCAAAATAGAGTGAATGGGTGCTCAGGTAGACCCGCTCTATGTGGACACTGATCGCCCCCGCGCCAAACGACAACACCAGGGCCCACAGAGCCAAAACCGTCAGCCCGCGTTTTGCGATCTGCATCCTCGCCTGTCCTCTAGCCCAAATCTTCACTAATACGCCGCGCCAGAGAAGCGCCGTCCAGGCCGTGGTGGGCCAACACCTCTGGCGGAGTGCCCCAGGCAGGCAGCTCCTCCACCGCCAGCTTGCGGAAACTCCGCCCCGCCAGAAGCCCCTCCGCCGCCAGCACCCCCAGCAAGTAGTCGCCCAGCCCTCCGTGGGGATGGTGGTCCTCCAGCACGTACACTCGGCGCGCGCCCTCCACCACCGAACGCAGCCAGGCGCGGTCCACCCGGTTGAGCCAGGGCAGGTTCACCACCTTGAGCCCCAGGCCCCGGCCCGCCAACTGCTCCGCCGCGGTGAGGGCCTCGTGCAGCATCACCGGCCCGTAGGCGAACATCACCGCTTCCTCCCCCGGATGCAGCTCCACCCCCCGGCCCGGGCGCAGGCGGTAGTCCGCGGGCAGGACGATCTCCCGCGGCGAAGGCCCGATGATCAGGCGCAGGGCGCAAGGTNCCTNNGCCTGGTCCAGACACCAGGCCAGGGCCTGGCGGGTCTCCTCNGGGNTGGCCGGCTGCAACACCACCATGCCCGGGATGGAGGCCATCAGCGCGATGTCGCGCAGGCTCTGGTGGCTCTGGCCCGGTCCGGCCGGGATCAGCCCCGCGTAGTGGCACACGTAGACGATGTGGCTGCGCTCGCAGGCGTTGTTGTAGATCTGCTCGTTGGCCCGCGCGGCCAAAAACACCCCGAAGGAGTTCACCACCGGCAGCAGTCCCTGCCGGGCCAGGCCGCCGGCGGTGGAGACCATGTCCTGCTCGGCGATGCCGCACTCGATGAACCGCTCGGGGTAGGCCAGCTCGAAGTCGCGCACGCGGCAGTCCGCGGCCAGGTCCGCGTCCAGCACCACCACCTGGGGGCGCTCGGCGGCCAGCTCCACCAGGGCCTGGCCGAAGGCATCGGCCAGGTAGGTGCGGGTGACGCCGCTGGGGGGCTCCGGGGGAGGGGTGGCGTCGGTGTAGGCCGGCGGCTCCAGGCCCAGCTCCCGGCAGCGCTCGGCGATGCGCCGGCGCAGCTCCTGGGCGGCGCGGGCGAAGGACTCGTCGTCCGGGGCCCCGGCGTGCCAACGGTACACCCCGCCGCCCTCGGCCAGGGCCTGGGGATGCTCCATGAAGGACACCCCCCGGCCCTTGATGGTGTCGCATATGATCACCTGGGGCCGGCCCTGCTGCCCTCGCGCCCAGGCGAAGGCCTCGGCCAGGGCGGCGTGGTCGTGGCCGGGACAGCGGTGCACCGCCCAGCCGAAGGCGGCGAACTTGGCCTCCAGCTCGCCCAGGTCGCCGATCTCGGCCACCGGCTTGTCCGACTGCACCTTGTTGTGGTCCACCACCACGGTGAGGTTGTCCAGGCCCAGGTTGGCCGAGGACAACAGGCCCTCGTAGTTCTGGCCCTCCTGCAGCTCGCCGTCGCCGGTCATCACGTACACCCGGCCCCCCCGGCCCAGGCGCCGCTTGGCCCAGGCCATGCCCTTGCCCTTGGAGATGCCCATGCCCAGGGAGCCGCTGTTGGCCTCGATGCCCGGGGTGGACACGTCGGGGTGGCCGCAGGTACCGCCCAGGCGGCGCAGCTTGAGGAGCTGATCCTGGGGCAATATGCCCAGGGCGTAGAGCACCGCGTACAGGCCGGGCACGTCGTGGCCCTTGGAGGAGAAGTACACGTCCCGCTCCGGGCTGTGGATGCCCACCTGGGCCGTGTTCATCACCGCGTAGTAGAGGTGCACCACGATGTCCAGGGAGCTGAAGCTGGAGCCCAGGTGGCCGGAGCCGGCCCGCTTGACCGCGTTCAGGGCGTTGAAGCGGCACATGTCGGCGATCAGGGCCAGGCGGGNNTNCAGNTCCCCCCCGGCCGACCACACCCGCTGGATCTGGCTCCGCTCCAGGATCTCGATGCGCGGCATGTCTCTGCTCCCTACTCGGCCCCGGGCCAGGGCGGCGCCTCCACCGGAGGGAGCGCCACCTCGCCCGCGGCCACCAGCTCCTCGGCCCGGCGCCAGTCCTCGGGCCGGTTGAGGTCGAAGCCCTCGTAGCCCTGGGTGAAGAAGGGCATGATCACCTGGCCGGCGATGGTGCGGCCCTGGAACACCACCCGGCTCCAGGCGATCTCCAGGGAGGCGTTCTGCACGTACACTTCGGGCAGGGCCTGGTACTGCTGGCTGTGCCAGGGCGCCTCGGCCGGAGACAGGGGCAACAAGGGCAGCATGCGCCCGCCCCGCACCACCCACATCTTGCCCGGATGCTGCTTGCACTTCTCCACCGCCCGCAGGCTGTCCACCCCCGGCTGGCCGGGATCGGAGAGGAACTGGTCCCAGGCGCGGCGGATGGTGTCCGCGGTGCGGAAGGGACTGGTGGGGCGCAGGATGGAGAAGGCATCATAACGCCGGCCGTGCTGGGCCAACCAGCTCAACGCGTGCTCCACCCACTCGATGTCCGGGCTCAGGTCGCCGGCCAGCTCCGCCGGGCGCAGGAAAGGCACCTCGGCCCCGTAGTGCCGGGCGATGGCGGCGTAGTCCTCCGAGTCGGTGGAGACGATCACCTGGCCGAAGATGCCCGCGCCGCGGGCCGCGGCGATGGTGTAGGCGATCAGGGGATGGCCGGCCAGGGGACGGATGTTCTTGCCCGGCAGCCGCTTGGAGCCGGCCCGGGCGGGGATCAGGGCCACGATGCTGGGGGCCATGTCACTCACACCTTTGCCGCGTCCACGTGGATGTAGACGTCCTTCAGCTCACTGTAGACGTCCAGGGCCTCGGTGCCCGGCTCGCGGGTGCCGTTGCCCGAGTCCTTCACTCCGCCGAAGGGCATGTGCGGCTCGCTGCCGTAGGTGCCGCCGTTGACCACCGCCACCCCGGCCTGCACCCGCTCCACGAACTCCAGGGCGCGGTGGATGCTGGTGGTGTGGATGCTNGCGGTCAGNCCGTAGGGCGAGCGGTTGGCCAGCTCCAGGGCGTGGTCGAAGTCNCGCGCCCGCATGAGCAGGGTCACCGGGCCGAACAGCTCGGTCACCGCGATCTCGCTGTCCGGGTCGTCCTCCTCGATGACGGTGGGGGCCAGGTAGAAGCCCGCGGCGTGCTGGGGGTCGGTGAGGCGGTGGCCGCCGGTGAGCACCCGGCAGCCCCGCGCCCGCGCCCGCTCGATGTGCCCCAGGATGTTCTCCAACTGCCGCTGGTTGATCACCGGCCCGAAGTCGTCGCCGTCGTTGGGCCCCACCTTGAGGGCCTCGGCACCCTCCACCAGCATGCGGGCGAAGCGCTCGTACACCGCCTCGAACACGATCAGCCGGCCCGAGGCGGCACAGCGCTGGCCCGCGTTGGAGAAGGAACTGAGCAGGCTCCAGCGCACCGCGTTGTCCAGGTCGGCGTCGTCGCACACCACCAGGGGGTTCTTGCCCCCCAGCTCCAGGGACACCTTGGCCAGGCGCCGGCCCGCCACCTGGGCGATCTCGCGGCCCACGGCGGTGCTGCCGGTGAAGGAGATCACCCCCACGCGGGCGTCGGCCACCAACGGCGCCCCCGCCTCCGGCCCCAGGCCC
>MTPE01000241.1 GCA_002011835.1 Desulfarculaceae bacterium JdFR-95
CCGTGCAGAGGGGCGGGGTGGGGGCGCCTGTGCTTCAGGCCGGGTCGCCCTCCATCTCCATCACCCGCACCAGGTTGGTGGTGCCGGGCACGCCCACGGGCAGGCCGGCGGTGACGATGAGGCGGTCGCCGGGCCCGGCCAGGCCCTTGGCCGCCAGCCAGGTGCGGGCCATGGCGAACATCTGGTCGGTGTCGGGGTAGCGGGGGATGAGGGCGGGGATCACGCCCCAGGACAGGGTGAGTTGGCGGCAGGTACGCAGCTCCGGGGTCATGCCCACCACGGGGTAGCGGCTGCGGTAGCGGGCGATGAGGCGGGCGGTGCCGCCGGAGGTGGTGCTGGCCACGATGGCCGCGGGCTTCAGGTCTTCGGCCAGCCAGCAGGCGGCGCGGGAGATGGCGGCCTCGGTGGCGGGCAACAGTTCGCTGACCGGCTCCTCCAGCAGGGGCTGATGGGCGATGGCCGGTTCGGTGGCGCGGGCGATGCGGTCCAGGACGCGCACCGCCTCCACGGGGTAGCGGCCCACGGCGCTCTCCTCGGAGAGCATCACCGCGTCGGTGCCGTCCAGGATGGCGTTGGCCACGTCGGTGGCCTCGGCGCGGGTGGGGCGGGGGTTGTCGATCATGGAGCGCAGCATCTGGGTGGCGGTGATCACCACCTTGCCGGCGCGGCGGGCCTGGCGGATGAGGCGCTTCTGGATCACGGGCACCTCCTCCAGGGGCATCTCCACCCCCAGGTCGCCGCGGGCCACCATGATGCCGTCCACCACGGTCAGGATGTCGGCGAAGCTTTCCACTGCTTGGGGCTTTTCGATCTTGGCGATGAGCAGGGGGCGGTGCTCCTGGTGGTTGAGTATCTCCACCACCGGGGCCAGGTCTTCGGGGCGGCGCACGAAGGACAGGGCCACGAAGTCCACCCCCGCCTCCAGGCCCATCTCCAGGTCGCGGCGGTCCTTGTCGGTGAAGGCGGGCACGCGCAGGGCGCTGGTGGGCAGGTTCACGCCCTTGTGGCTGGATACTGCCCCGCCCACCACCACCCGGCAGGTGACCCGCGGCGGCTCCACGCTCAGGACCTTCAGCTCCACCAGGCCGTCGGCCAACAGGATCCGGTCGCCGGGGGAGACGTCTTCACACAGGTAGGGGTAGTTGACCGGGAGCAGCCGGGGCTGGCGGCTCTGTTCCCCGGCGGTGAGGGTGATCTCCTGTCCCGTCTGCAGGGTCTGGGGCTCGGGCTCCAGGCGTCCCAGGCGGATCTTGGGTCCGGCCAGGTCCTGGAGGATGCCCACCTCGCGCCCCAGCTCGCGGGAGAGTCGGCGCAGGGTGGTTATGAGCTGGCGGTGGCTGGCGTGGTCGCCGTGGGAGAAGTTGAGCCGGGCCACGTCCATGCCCGCCTCCAGCATCTGGCGCAGCACCTGGGGTGAGCTGCTGGCCGGGCCCAGGGTACAGACGATCTTGGTACGACGCGCCTGGGAAAGCTCTGGCATGGTCGCTCCCCTTGGTTTGGGGTTGGGGTTCTGGTCTTGGCGTCATCTCCAAGTCTGGCCTCCGCGGGGGGAGAGGTAAAGGGGGCGGTTCCAGACGACACCCGATTGTCACCCCGGCGTCACGGGTGNGACGGATTCCGCCACAGGTATCTCTGTTCGCGTATGCGGCGTCCCCATCTTTGCACCGCGTGTTCTTCCACCAGGACGAAGCCTGCCTCCTGGTAGAGGTGGCGGGCGGCCTCCAGGCCAGCGAAGGTCCACAGGTGTATGCGGCGGTGGCCGGCTTGGGAGGCGAAGGCCAGCAGGTGGTCCAGCAGGCGTCGTCCCAGGCCCTGGCCCTGGTGGCGGGGGTCCACGATGAACCAGCGCAGGCGTGCGCCTTGCGGGTCCGCACCGTCCAGGGCGATGGCGCCGGCGAAGCGTCCGGCCACCTCGGCGGCGGTGAACAGGTCGCGGGTGGGGTCCAGGCGGGTGAGGAACTCGGCCAGCTCGCGGGCCACCTGGCACTCGAAGGACCGGTCCAGGCCCCAATGCCGGTGGTAGTAGCGGGCGTGCAGGAGCGTCACCCGGCCCAGGTCGCCGGGCCGGTAGCCCCGCAGGACCACTTCTGGACGCGGGGCGGCACCCATGAGTCGGCCTCCTTTACGGCCTCTCCTCCAGGCGCAGGCGCACGGTCTGGGCCAGGGCCTTGGCCTCGGCGAAGTCGGGGTTGATCTTGAGGGCCTTGGTGAGGGCGGCCAGGGCCTTCTTCCAGCGGCGCCACTCGAAGTAGGTNCGGGCCAGGTTGTAGTAGATGTTTTCGTCCCGGGGGTTGACCTTGATCGCCTTCTTGTACTGCCGCACGGCCATCTCGTACTTGCCCCGGCGGCGGTAGATGATGCCCAGGTTGTTGTACACGTTGATGGTGTTGGGGTTTAGTTTGAGGACTTCTTTGAACACCTCCTCGGCGCTGTCGTCCATCTGTTTTTCCATGTATATCTCGGCCGCCTTCTGGAAGCTCTGTTGGGCCAGGCGGGGGCGCCCCAGCTTCAGGTAGCAGGTGCCCATCATGCGGTAGGCGCGGGCGAAGTCGCGTTTGATCTGGGTGGCGCGGCGGAAGTAGTGCAGGGCCTCCTCGTAGGCGCCCTGGGCGGTCTTGATGTAGCCCAGGTTGTAGTATACCTCGGCGTTCTCGTGTACCTGCAACACGGCCTGGAAGGCCTTGAGGGCCTCTTCCCAGCGATGCTGTTTCATCAGGTCCAGACCCTTCTGGAAGAGGCGTTCGGCCTGGCGGAAGCGCGGTTCCAGGCGGTCGGCGAACACGGCCTGCACTTTGCGGCGAAAGGTCTCCAAGGTCAGCGGCAGCAGTATGATGTCGGTGACTCCGGCCTCGCCGGCCTCGATGACCTGGCTCTTGGTGATGCTGGCCGTGACCAGGAATACGGGGATGGCGGACAGGTCTTCTTCGGCGCGCATGATCTTGAGCAGGGCCATGCCGTTCATCTCCGGCATGTGCCAGCCCGCCACCACGAAGTCGGCGCCGTGGGCGCGCAGGCGGGTCCAGGCCTCACTGCCGGTGGAGGCCTCCACGATGTTGCCGAAACCGATCTCCTTGAGGATCTGCACCAGGGTGGTGCGCACTGGTTTCTCGGACTCGGCCACGATCACGGTGAGGTGTGCNGGGTCGGGCTGTNTGTCCTCACGGCTTTGGGCCGTCTGGGGGCTCATGGCTTCCATCCCTGAGGTTGAGTACGGCGCGAAGGCGAAGCCAGGCCGAAGATCAAGGGTCGCCCCAGGCAGGCTGCCTCTAGTGTACAGAGCGCCTGCGGAGGAAGTCCAGGGAGAAGGATGGGCGGTACTGTCGCCGCTCCTGTGGTACTCTCCTCGGTGGGAGGGTCGGGAGGAGGATAGGGCTATGCGCACTCGGTTTGACCCTGGGGTGCGGGCCTGGGCCATATTCGCCGTGGGCAGCCTGGGCTTCGTGCTGTCCATGTTCTACCGCGTCTCGCCCTCGGTGATCGCGCCCCAGCTCACCACGGACCTGCACCTGAATCCGGCCACGCTGTCGGAGCTGTCGGCCTTGTTCTTCTATGCCTTCGCCGCCTGCCAGATCCCCTTGGGTCTGGTGCTGGACCGGGTGGGCATCCGCTGGACCATGGGCCTGTTGTCCTTGTTGGGCACCGCGGGGGCGGTGGTGTTCGCCTGGGCGCCCGACGCNGGCNGGGCCATGTGGGCGCGGGTGATGTTGGGAGTGGGCATGAGCTCTGGNCTGATGGGGCCCTTGGCCCTGTTTGCGGTGTGGTTTCCTCCGGCACGTTTCGCCACCATCAGCGGCCTGCTCATGGCCATCGGCGCCCTGGGCCAGATGCTGGCGGCCACGCCCCTGGCCCTGATGACCCAGGCCCTGGGCTGGCGGGGCGCCTATCTGTGCTTCGCGGGGGTGAACCTGCTGCAGGCGGNGGCCCTGCTGCTCATCGTGCGCGACCGGCCGCCGGGGGTNGCNCGGCCCCGGCACGAGTTCAGCCCCTTGCGCGGCCTGGGGCGGTTGTTGTCCCTGCCCGCCTATTGGGGTATCAGCCTGGCCACCTTCTTCCGCTTCGGGGGCCACATGGCCCTGCAGGCCCTGTGGGCGGGGCCCTTCATCATCTACGGCCTGGGTTACAGCGCGGTGCAGGCGGGCAATGCCCTGTTCCTGCTCAGTCTGGGCTACATGTTCAGCCTGCCGCTGGCCGGGCGGCTCAGCGACCGCTGGCTGGCCTCGCGCAAGAAGGTGATCGTGCCGTCTCTGTATGGCTTCGCCGTGCTGGTGGCCTCTCTGTTGGTGTGGCCGCGGGGGGTGCCGCTGGGCTGGGTGTATGCGGCCTTCTTCCTGGTGGGGGTGCTCAACGGCCCCGGACAGGTGATGTACGCCCACATCCGGGAGCTGGTGCCGCCCACGCTCACCGCCACGGCCATGACCGGGATCAACCTGTTCACCATGCTGGGGCCGGCGGCGGTGATGCAGGTCACGGGCTGGCTCATGGCGGGGGAGACTTCGGCTCTCGCGGACCCGGCCGCCTTTCATTCCGCCTGGTGGTTCATGGCCGCCACCCTGCTTTTGTCCGCGGTGGTCTACAGCCTGTTGCCCGACACGCGGCCGGGCCGGGCCGGCGGGGAGGTGCGGCGGTGAGTCGGGTGGCGCTGGTGGGTTGCCGCGACTACGCCGCGCCGGAGCTGGAGGTGGCGGTGCGGCGGGCGGTGGAGCTGGTGGGGGGCATGGAGGCGGTGGTGCCGCGGGGCGCGCGGGTGTTGCTCAAGCCCAACCTGCTGGGGGCGCACCGGGTGGAGGAGCGGGTGACCACCGACCCGGCCGTGGTCAGAGTGATGGTGGAGCTGGTGCGCGAGGCCGGGGGCGAGCCCTTCATCGCCGACAGCCCGGCCATAGACCGTTTCTCGCGTGTGGCGGCCAAGACCGGCATGGCCGATCTGGCCCGGGAGCTGGGNGTGGAGCTGGTGGAGCTGGGTGAGCCGGTGACGGTGCGTCCGCCCGAGCCGGCGGAGTTCCGCCGTCTGGAGATCGCCCGCGCCGCGGTGGAGGCGGAGGTGGTGATCAACCTGCCCAAGCTCAAGACCCACTCCCAGATGCTGCTCACCCTGGGGGTGAAGAACTGCTTCGGCACCGTGGTGGCCCAGCGCAAGGCGGCCTGGCACTACATGGTGGGTCTGGAGCGGGAGCCCTTCGCCTCCCTGCTCCTGGACATCTACCGCACCGTGGCCCCGGCGCTCACCCTGCTGGACGGGGTGTGGGGCATGGAGGGACGGGGGCCGGCCGGGGGGCGGCCGCGGCGGGTGGGACTGGTGGCGGCCTCGCGCGACGCCCTGGCCCTGGACCTGGCCGTGGCCGGGTTGCTGGGTGTGCCGCAGCGGCGGTTTCCCCTCTACCGCGCCGCGCGGCGACGGGGCCTGCTGCCGCAAGCGGTGGAGCTGTGCGGGGACCCTGCAGAGGAGCTGGCGGTGGAGGGCTTCCTCCTGCCCGAGCTGGACTCCCTGGACCTGGTGCCCAAGGCATTCCGCGGGCTGTTGCAGAGGCGTCTGGTCTCGCGGCCGGTGCAGGACCCTGGGGCCTGTGCCGGCTGCGGCAAGTGTGTGGAGGTGTGCCCGGCCCGGGCCGTGGTGCTGCAGAAGTTGCGCCTGCGCTTCGACTACGACCGCTGCATCCGCTGTTACTGCTGCCAGGAGGTGTGTCCTGCACGGGCCATCGGCTTCCATTCCGGCCCTCTGGTGCGTCTGTTGACGCGCCTGGGGCGCTAGGGGAGAGCCGATCCTCCAGGTGGGGTCAGGGCACAAAGAGAGAGCAAGCGCCCCGTGCTTCGGGGCGCTTGGTTCCTTTCCGCGCTGTGCACCGTGCGGGCGCCACAGCGACAAGACCACACCCGCCGGGCGGCGGGTGTCATGGCACAGCGGGTAGGCCTATTTCTTCCTGGTGGGGTTGAACAGCTCCTTGACCACCGCGCTGGGCTTGAAGGCCATGCGCTTCTTGGCCTTGATCTTGATGGGCTCGCCGGTGGCGGGGTTGACGCCCTTGCGCGCCTTGGTCTTCTTGAGGGAGAAGGTCCCCAACCCGGCCACCCGGAAAGGCCGGCCCACCTTGACCTCCTTGACGCACATCTCCACGAACGACTCCAGCGCGGCCCGCGCCGCCGCCTTGGAGATGCCGGCGTCCTTGGCGATCTTGTTGATCATGTCCATCTTGGTCATCGGTTTCTTGGCCATGCGCCCTACCCCCATGGAAAGAGTTGAGGTGAAATTCCGCAATATTTAATCACCCTTGGCTGCGGAAAGTCAATCGTTTGAATGTAGATTACAAAAAAATTTCTCAGGCTTGTCAAGAAAGTAAAAACGCCTTCCCCCAGGATAGGCCCATGTTTACGGCTCCAGGCGGCACCTCTACGGCAGGCCCCTGTTCATGGGGCACGGAGGACGATGGTGCTGANAGGCCCATGAATACTGGCCTTACGCNATCCTGGTTGCGGGAGACGGAGCATGACATAATTGGAGACGAAGGCAATGAGTCCTGCCCGAGGAGCAGGGGGCGAGGGTTGTCCGTAGCGAAGACGATACGAGGCCTTTGCCTGCTCTGGCTGATGCTGCTGGTGGCGGCGGCCGGTCCGGCCGAGGCGGCGGAGTATTTCGTCTCGCCCGCGGGCAGCGACGCCGCCCCCGGCTCGGTGGAGGCGCCCTGGCGCACCCTGCAGCACGCGGTGGAGCAGGTGGGTCCGGGCGACGTGATCACGGTGGAGGCGGGGGTGTATGCCGGCTGCCGCATCCAGGTCTCGGGCCAGCCAGGGGCGCCGATCACCCTGCGGGCCGCGCCCGGCGCGCGGGTGGTGATCGACCGGCCCGGGCCGGACAACCGCCACGGCAGCAACCTGGAGCTGGAGACCTGGCAGGGCGAGGGCACCGTGGCCTGGTGGGTGATCCAGGGCCTGGAGGTGGTGGACGCCCCCTGGGCGGGCATCGACCTGCGCGGCTCGCGTCGGGCGCACTCCCATCACCTCACCATCTGCGACTGCCTGGTGCGCGGCGCCGGGCGCAGCGGCATCTTCAGCGCCTTCGTGGACCACCTGCGCATCGAGAACTGCACCAGCCGGGACAACGGTGAGCACGGCATCTACGTCTCCAACAGCGGGGACTGGCCGGTGCTGGAGGGCAACACCTGCCAGGACAACTACGCCTGCGGCATCCAGATCAACGGCGACGCCAGCATGGGCGGCGACGGCGTGATCAGCGGGGCCGAGATCGTGGACAACCTGATCAGCGGCAACGGCCGCGGCGGCGGGGCGGGCATAAACCTGGACGGGGTGGTGGCCAGCCTGGTGCGGGGCAACACCTTGGTGGACAACCTGGCTGGCGGCATCGCCCTCTACCGCACCAACGGCGCGGTGGCCTCGCAGGGCAACCTCATCCTCTACAACCAGGTACGCATGCCCCTCGGCGCCCGCTGGGCCCTGCGCCTGGGTGAGAGCGACTGCGTGGGCAACCAGGTGCTCTACAACACCCTCTATCACGCCGGCCCCACCAAGGGCAGCATCGTGATCCCCGACCCCCGTCTGACCGACCTGGTCAGCGACCACAACCGCCTCACCGGGCGCTTCAGCACCGACGGGGGCGCCACCGTCCTGGGGTGGGAGGGCTGGCGGGCCTGGGGCTACGACCTCAACTCCCATCCGGTGGAGGAGACGCGGCAGTACCGGAGCTCCCGGCGTGGCCTCAGACCTTAGGCCTTGGCCTGCTCTCGGGGTGCGGGGTGGGACTCGCGCCGCAGGTGGGCCTGCAGGGCCTTGGCCTCGGCGAAGTCGGGGTTCAGTTCCAGGGCCCGCTCCACCATACGCAGGGCCTGGTCCTTGTGCCCGGCCTCCAGGTGGGCCACGGCCAGGTTGAAGTGCAGGTTCTCGTCCTGGGGGGCGATGGCCAAGGCGCGCTGATAGGCCTCTATGGCCTGTTCGGGCTTGCCCTGGCGGCGATAGACGATGCCCAGGCGGTTGTAGACGTGCACCACCCGGGGGTCGATGTCCAAAGAGCCCTGGAAGGCCTGGGCCGCCTGGTCATAGAGGCCTGCGGCCAGGAACAGCTCACCCACCTCGCGGGCCAGCTCGGCGTCGTCTCCGGCGCGGCGCAGGGCCCCCTCCAGTACCGCTGCGGCCTCTTTGCGCTTGCCCTGGGCCAGCAGTGCCCGACCCAGGGCCAGGTGACGCCTGGCCTGGCGGGGGCTGGTGCGGATGGCCTGGCGCAGATGGGTCTCCGCCTCGTCCGGCCGGCCCAGCCGGGTCAGGAGCGCCGCCGCCCGGTCGTGGGCCTTGACGAAGCGAGGTGATAGCTCCACTGCCTGCCGGTAACACTCCAGGGCCTGTTCCGTCTGGTCCAGGGCCTCGTGGGCCAGGCCCATGGCATAGAGGGTGCGGGGGCTGCGGGGGTTGAGGGACAGGGCCTGACGATAGCGCTCCAGGGCATCCTGGGCGCGGCCCTGTGCCACCAGCCGCTCTCCCTCTTCCAGGGCCTGGTCGATGGGCGAGGGCCGGCGCCGCGCGGCCAGCAGGCCCTCGATCTTCTCCTGCAGGGCCTGGGCGGTGAAGGGCTTGACCAGGTAGGCGTCCACCTGGGCCTCACAGGCCTCGGCCACTGCGGCCTCGTTCTTCTCCCCGGTGATCATGATGAAGGGCAGGCCGCGGGTCTCGGGCCGGGCGCGCAGGCGGCGCAGCAGGTCCAGCCCGCTCATCCCGGGCATGACCCAGTCGCAGATCACGAAGTCGATGTGACGGTTCTTGATGAGTTCGTAGGCCTTGAGGCCGTCGGGGGCCTCCAGCACCTGGGTGTAGCCGAAGGCGCGCAGGTAGTTGCGCAGGATGTGGCGCACCGAGGGGCTGTCGTCCACCACCAGAAAGCGCAGTTCGCTGTCTACAGGTGCCGGCACGGGTTCTCTCTCCGCATCGTGGGGCAGGGCAGGTCAGCCCAGATGCGCTTCCCCCGGCCGGCGGTGGAGCTGGCTCAGCCGACCAGGGCCGCGAGCTGGGTGGGTTGCATGAGCCACAGCAACTCACCCCGCCCTGGAGCCAGGGCTTCGGCCTCCAGGCAGGCCACGCCCCCGGCCTCGAGTTCGATGCCCGTCTCGGCCACACCCAAGGCCAGCCAAGCCGCCACCAGGGCCAGGTTGGGCAGGTGCCCTGCCAGGAGCACTGGCCCCTGACCGGCCGCCTCCTGAATGGCGGCCAGGGAGTCCTCCGGCCGAGCCAGGGCCTTGAGGGCCTCGCTGACCACTACCCCTTGTGGGTCCAGGCCCAGCTCGCGGGCCGCGATGGCCGCGCTCTGGCGGGCCCGGGTCTTGGGACTGGCCATCACCACCGACGGCCGCAGACCCAGACGGGCCAGGGCGCGGGCGCTGGTGGCGATGATCTCCTCTCCTTCGGGGCTCAGACCTTCCTCGGGGTCCTTTTCCTTGGGGCGGTAAGGCCCGTGTCTGAGCAACACCAACAGCATTCCTCTCCTCCCGAACCATAATCATCCCGCCCTCAGGATACCACGCCCGCCGCCTTCCGGCCCTGGACAAGTACGAAGTGAAAGCGCCGTGCGCCCNGGGCCGGCAGGGTGTGTAGTCGGCCCAGGGAAGCCAAGGGGGCCAGGTCCGCCTCCACCGGCAGGCGCAGCGCCACCCGGGGGGCCAACCCCAGGCCCAAGGCCACCAACCCCGGCACCGGAGGCTGCATCTCCTCCAGGCGGTGGGTCCACTCCTGGGGGGAACGGCCGGCCGGAGACCAGTCCGGGTCCAGCACGCAGGCCACGAAGGCATACCCCTCGCGGGCGCGCAGGGCGGGGCGCATCAGGTCGCAGCAGAGATGGCACACGCGGTCTGCCAGACCGTGTCGGGCCAGGTTGCGGCGGTTGGCGGCCAGGCGCCGGGGGTCGCGGTCCACGGCCACCACCGGCCTACGCGTGGCCAGGGCGCGGGTGAGGCCCCCCACCCCGCAGCACAGCTCCACCACCGGCCCAGGAGGCAGCCGTGCGGCCAGGTCCTCCGCCGCGGGCAGGGGGCAGGCCATGTAGAGGGCGTCGGGGTCTCCGTACAGCTTACTCACGGGGCTTCCAGCGGTCGGCGTCGGCGAACACCTCGATGATGCGGGCCTCGGCCAGCACCTTGCCCCCGTGGGGGGTCTCGGCGGGCACGAAGTAGGAGTCGCCCCGGCGGTAGACGCGGCGCTGCTCGCCGATCTGGAAGTCGATCTCCCCCTCCACCACGATGCCCCACTGGTCGCCGTGGGTGTGCAGGGGTATCTCGGTGCCGGCGGGGATGACGAAGAACACGGCCTGGGCCTGGGGTGCGCCCAGGATGTATCCCTTCACGCCGGGCAGAGGCAGCTCGGCCTGGGGCAAGGCCTCGATGAAGGAGGGAAAGGATGGCATGGTGATCTCTCCTTGGCTTTGGGAGCACCTGGGAGGCCGGTGACGCCCCCCTCCGCCAGGAACTACCCTTGGGCCAGGAGTATGTCAAGACGGCTCCTTGGCGCCGCCTGCAGGCCAGGAGAGGTGGACTGAGGGCTTTCGGGCTCTGGCCGCGCTCTACCGGCGCCCGACGCGGTGGTTTCCCGCGTTCTGGCCCGCTCAGAAGAAGGGGGCCGCAGGGGTGAGAGGCCGCTCTGGCCCTGGAGCGAAGCCCGCACCAAGCGGTGTGCGGGAAGGGGCCGACTCAGGCCCCGACAGCACTCTGTGGTTGGCGCCTGGCGCGGCGGTTTTCTTTCTCCGTATAGAAAATGATGCACTGGGTGCGGTACTTGCAATACAGCTCCGGGCCGAAGCAGTGGGCGTCCTCCAGGCACTCGGAGCACAGGCCGTGGCCGTTTTTCTGGCACAGGGCCGCGGCGGGCCGGTCGGGGTGGTAGCGGCAGGTCTTTTGTTCACTCATGGCAACACTCCGGCTCCTGTTTGTTAACTTCTTTGTTTAACACGATTGGCCGGTTTCGGCAAGGGGAGGGAGTCTGCTAGGGTTTTCACAGGGCGGGGTGGCCGGTTCTGGTCTGTGAGTTTGGTGATCGTTGCCCGAGCTGGGCTCTAGGGAGGGGGCGGGCGGCTTGACTTGGACTGGGGGCAAGGCAATAATGCCGGCGGGTGGGTGGGTTGGCAGCGATCTCCAAGGAGTGGGACCTTTGCGAATCTTGGTCACCGGCGGCTGTGGTTTCATCGGCTCCAATTTCATACGGTATGTTCTCTCCCGCCATCCCCAGGACCGGGTGGTGAACCTGGATCTGCTGACCTACGCGGGCAATCTGGACAATCTGGCCGACGTGGAGGCGGACTTCGGGGGGCGTTACCGCCTGGTGCGGGGGGACATCTGCGATGCGGGGTTGGTGGAGCCGTTGGTGGCGGAGGCCGAGGCGGTGGTGCACTTTGCCGCCGAGAGCCACGTGGATCGCAGTATTGAGGATGCCTCGGCCTTCGTGCGCACCAACGTGGTGGGCACCCAGGTGCTGTTGGAGGCGGCGCGGCGCACCTGGGGTGGGGACGATTCGCGGCGCTTCCTACACGTGTCCACGGACGAGGTGTACGGCGCCCTGGAGCTGGACGACCCCCGCTGCTTCCGGGAGGACTGGCCCCTGGACCCGCGCAGCCCCTACAGCGCCAGCAAGGCGGGTGCCGATCACCTGGCCCGGGCCTACCACCACACCCACGGCCTGCCCGTGATCGTGAGCCGGGCCTGCAACAACTATGGCCCCTACCAGTTTCCCGAGAAGCTGATTCCCCTGATGATCCTGAACGCGGCTCAGGGGCGCGAGCTGCCGGTCTATGGCGACGGGCGCTACGTGCGCGACTGGATCTACGTGGAGGACAACTGTCGGGCCCATGATCTCCTGTTGCGGCGGGGGGAGCCGGGCCAGGTCTACAACGTGGGGGCCGGGGCCCAGCGGCCCAACCTGGAGGTGGTGCGCCGCATCGTGGAGCTGGTGGCGGCGCGCACA